>CANLVU010000143.1 GCA_947494535.1 Cytophagaceae bacterium | reverse complement strand
TAATTTAGATAGCACTTCTTCACCCGTCATATCTTGACCGGTTTTGGTCTTCTTTGCTTTCGGATCTAGCTTCAGTTTTTCGAACAAAATATCGCCTAATTGCTTGGGTGAGGCGATGTTGAATTCTTGGCCAGCCGTGGCGAAAATCTTTTCTTGAACGGCTTTGGAATCGGCCTCCAAGGTCTTTGACATTTCTTGTAAGAAGGGAACATCAAGATTCACACCTTCGCATTCGATCGTGGATAAAACGCGGGCTAGCGGCATTTCTACTTCATGAAGTAATTGAACAGCTTTCGGATTCGTCGTTAATTGCTTGTCAAGGAAGGGTTTTAATTGTAGGGTAATATCTGCGTCTTCAGCGGCATATTCTTTGATTAAGTTTAGCTCCACTTCGCGCATATTGCCTTGCTTTGCACCTTTTTTGCCAATCAAGTTTTCAATTGACATGGGTTCGTAGCTTAAATAGGCGAGGGCTAAAGCATCCATCCCGTGGCGCTTTTCCGGTTCAATCAAGTAATGAGCAAGCATCGTGTCGTAAGTAGCACCTTTAATTTCGATACCGTAGTTACGCAAGACGCTCATATCGTATTTGATATTTTGGGCGATTTTGATGGTCGATTCTTTGGCAAAAATCCCTTTAAATAAATCAGCCTGCGCCTGGCAAGCAACCTGATCCTCCGGGAAAGGGACATAAAAAGCCTCGCCCTTGCGGTAGGAGAAGGACATGCCCACTAAAGCGGCTTCGATCGCTACCAAACTCGTTGTTTCTGTATCAAAACAGAAGGAATCCTGGCGATCCAAAAAGCTAATCAATGATTTAATTGCGTTCTCGCCCTGTACTAAATGGTATTGATGCGCGGTATTGCTGAGATTCGAATAGCTGGTAGTGCTAACCTCTTCTTCCTCTTCCTCGGTGTTCGCGGCAGCTGCCGGAGTTGGCGTGCCAAACATATCCATCTGGTTCGCATCCACCTTGGGCGATGCTTTCACTTTCGCCACCACTGGTTCATCTTCTCCCAAAATACGTTTCCGCAGCGTTCTGAATTCTAATTCTTCTAACAAGGGTTCTAAAAGCGCCCGGTTAGGTGGCGTTGCTTTTAATTTTTCCTCTTCGTATTCGACAGGCACTTCGAGCATAATGCGGGCTAAATATTTCGATAAAATCCCTTGCTCACGGAAATTGACCAAGTTTTCCTTCAATTTGCCTTTTAGTTGATCGGTGTTGTCTAGTAAGTTTTCCAAAGAGCCAAATTGCTCGATGAGTTTTTGGGCCGTCTTTTCTCCTACACCTGGAATGCCTGGAATGTTATCCACCGCATCACCCATTAAACCTAGCATATCAATTACTTGGTCGACATTTGAGATATTCCAACGTTGGCAGACCTCCTTTGGCCCTAATATTTCTACACCCTTGCCCATAAAGGCCGGTTTGTACATCTTAATGCGCTCCTCCACTAGTTGCCCGTAATCCTTATCTGGGGTCATCATAAAGACTTCGATATCTGGATTTGCGCGCACGGCTTTTTTCGCAATGGTTCCGATCACATCATCTGCCTCGTAGCCATCTAAAATCAGTAGCGGAATATCCATAGCCTCGACCAAACGCTTCACATAGGGAATCGCAATCGTAATATCCTCCGGTTGTACCTGGCGTTGTGCTTTGTATGGGGTGTATTCTACGTGGCGAAAGGTTGGTTTAGGTGTGTCAAAAGCAACCCCTAAATAGTCTGGTTTTTCCTTATTAATGACCTCTAGGATCGTATTTGCAAAGCCAAAAACGGCGGAGGTATTAATTCCCTTCGAAGAGATTCGAGGTGTTTTGGCAAAAGCAAAATGCGCGCGATAAATCAAGGCCATCGCGTCAAAAAGGAATAATTTTTTCATGTAATTCAGCTATATTTGGGGATAAGGAGTGCCTTTGTAAAGATAATAAATTTATCCTCGAAATTATGAACTTAGCTGACCTGCGCTTAAACTACCAAAAAGGAGAATTGCACGAACAACACGTACATCCAGATCCTTTTGCTCAATTCGCTACTTGGTTTAAAGAAGCCCAGTCTGCGCAGATTACAGAGCCTAACGCGATGTTTTTAAGCACACTAAGTGCAACAGGACGCCCATCTGGTCGCATCGTTTTATTAAAAACAGTGGACCATGGTTTCAGTTTTTTTACGAATTACGAATCACGCAAAGGTCAAGATTTAGCTTTCTCATCTCAGGCTTCCATCACCTTTTTCTGGGTTGAACTTGAACGCCAAATCCGCATCGAAGGCCACGTCGAAAAACTTTCTGTTGAACTCTCTACCGCTTATTTCCATTCCCGCCCACGCGAATCCCAATTAGGCGCCTGGGTATCGGAGCAAAGTTCCCGCGTTTCCCGCGAATTATTAGAACAACGTTATACTGAGCTAGCTAAGCAATACGAAGGCAAAGAGATCCCAAAACCCGATCACTGGGGAGGATACCGATTAGTTCCAGACTATTTTGAATTTTGGCAAGGTAGACCGTCTCGTTTGCATGATCGCGTGGTGTATGATGCTAGGGAGAAAGAGGGTTGGGAGTGTTATCGGGTAGCGCCTTAAATGCGCCTACGGCGCTTTTAGAGTATAGATAAGAGAGAATAGATAGTAGAGTATAGATAGGAGAGTATAGATAATAGATATTGGTGAATGGTGAATGGTAAATGGTGGATGTTTCCTCCGGACTCATTTCGTTCGGACTCATTTCCTCCGGATTAAATTATCTCTACTCTATACTCTATGATCTCTAATCTAATATCGTCTTCTCCATCGTCTTCTGACTCTGAAACCCTTCCCCGTACTTCACTCCAATCTTGTGTCCCATTTCCATCGCGCGCGCTTGGATAAAGTTTAGAAAGTCTGGACTAGAGATATAAGAGGCTGGCTCTGTAGATGATGGGTCAAAAAATTGACTCTTGAATGCGCGGATAGCGGCTTCTTTTTGATCCCAGTGAGCCGTGATATCAATAATGAAATCGGGTTCTAAATAGCGATCTTGAATGTAATGATAAACTTC
>CANLVU010000142.1 GCA_947494535.1 Cytophagaceae bacterium | reverse complement strand
TTTTGAACCTAATAACTGATAATTTAGATTGTCCTATTTTACAAGACATATCGCCCACGTACCTTTAGGCAATGCAAGGAGCCTTGCTGAGCTAACCATTTAAAAAACAAATCATTATGGCTGGAGTAAACAAAGTTATTTTACTAGGAAATTTAGGTGCTGACCCAGAGGTTCGCGCACTTCCTAGCGGTGTAAAAGTGGCAAACATTAACATTGCGACCTCCGAGTCGTATACTGGAAAGGACGGACAAAGAGTGGATCAAACAGAATGGCACCGCATAGAGCTTTGGGACAACCTGGCGAATATTGCGGAACAATACTTAAAGAAGGGAAACCAAGTCTATATCGAAGGAAAAATTCGTTCCGAAGAATGGCAAGATAAAAATGGCGCAACCGTTCGTGGGTATAAAGTGCGTGCCACATCGATGAATTTAATTGGTGGTCGCAATGAAGGCTCGCCATCAGCTGCACCAGCTGCAGAAAGACCAAAACCTGAACCCGTTTTAGCCGGAACTCCTAAATCAGATCCATTCCCTCCTATGATGGAAGAAGGAGACGATCTGCCGTTTTAAATTTTTCTTACAAAAAAGGGGATATCGCATTTCGTATTCCCTTTTTTGTAAATTTGTGTCGATCAGTTCACCCAAATTATGGACCCAGACCCCTTACCCAATCTATTTTTACTCGCCTTGGAGCCTTCCTTTAATGTGAGTTCGATTGCGTTTATTTCCTTTGTTTTAGTGGCTCTATTGTTTCTGTCAGCGGTTTTAGCCGGATCAGAGGTAGCCTTCTTTTCTTTGAATGCAGACCAGCGCATTAGCCTTCGGGAGAGTGAGGTAAGCAGCGAGAAAACGGTGAGCCAATTGCTTGATAAGCCACAACAATTACTGGCTACTTTGTTGATTGCCATCAACTTTGTCAATATTATTTTCATTACCCTAGCCAATTATTTGACCTCTATGGTCCTTGGTCAGCAGTCGATGGAGACCTTGCTGGTGACCTTATTTTTGTTGTTTGGGGTGACCTTTATCATTACGTTTTTTGGAGAATTAATCCCTAAAGTCTGGGCACAACAGAATAATCTGAACTTCGCTCGCTATTCCGCTCCTTTAATTAGCTTTTTGAATTTTGTGTTTTTGCCGCTTTCAAAGGCACTTTTAGGTATCTCCGGCTTAATCGAGAAGCGTGTGAAGAAGAAATCGTATACGCTGACTTCGCAGGAATTAAATCAGGCGTTAGAGATTACCACGGATGAAAACACGAGTGATCGGGAAAAAGATATTTTACGTGGAATTCTGAATTTTGGCAATATCTCCGTGAAATCGGTGATGCAAGCCAGAAGGGAGATTGTGGCATTTGATACGAGCATGAATTTCCATGAATTGATGGACCTCATTAATAAAAATGGCTATTCGAGAGTGCCGGTATTTAATGAGACGATTGACAAAATCGAGGGTATTTTGTACATCAAAGATTTATTGAAACACATCGGCCAGGACGAGAATTTTGACTGGATTCCCTTATTGCACAGCCCATTCTTTGTTCCAGAGAACAAGAAAATTGATGATTTATTATACGATTTTCAAGAGAAAAGGGTGCACATGGCTATCATCGTCAATGAATACGGAGAGACAGAGGGTCTTGTGACGATGGAGGATATCATCGAGGAGATCGTGGGTGAGATCAATGACGAATTCGATGAGGTGGAAGCCGACTACAAAAAGATTGCCGATAACATTTATGTGTTCGAGGCGAAGACTTCTTTGAATGATTTCTGTCGCGTTTTTGAGATCGAGGCAGCTTATTTCGAGAAGGCCAAAGGCGAGAGCGAAACGTTAGCAGGTTTGATTATCGAGCTTTTTGGGCGCATTCCAAGTGCGGGAGAGGAAATCGAATTCGAGAATTTCACTTTCAAAGTACAATCCGTTGATACGCGTCGTATCAAGAAGGTGCGTGTTACGCAAAGCGTTTCAGCAGATCAAGACGATTCCCAGAATTAGGTAACGATCATTAGTTTAGCGAAGCTCAATAAAAGCGTCTTCTCGCCTACTCCTTTTTCAAAATCAATTACGGCTTTGCGTTCCGCGCCATTAACTTCGATTCGTTTAATCAGGCCGAAACCGAATTTAGCGTGTTCGACTTTTTGGCCAGCTGCTAAGGCTAAGGCATCCGTGGCCTGGAAGTTCGTTGAAACCACATGCTGGTAATTTGTGTTCGTCGAGGGCTTCTGAATCAATTGAGCTGCAGAGGGAGCTGGTTTCGAAGTGAAACCTGTCTTTTGGACTGGACGGAAGCTCGACACTTCTTTAGGCGCATTCGCTGGCTTCGCCATCTTCACAAAGTTCGGATCCAATTCATTCAAGAAGCGACTCGGTTCGCATGCTTTTAATCGCCCAAACTGATAGCGTGATTCCGCATAAGAAATCATTAATTTTTTCTCTGCTCTAGTGACCGCCACATAAAACAAGCGGCGTTCCTCTTCGAGGTCCTGCTGGGATTGAAGCATCATTTGGGACGGGAATAAATCTTCCTCTAGCCCTACTAAAAAGACGCGGTTAAACTCTAAACCTTTCGCCGAGTGAATCGTCATCAAGGTCACCTTATCGCGATCCGCTGGATCTTCATCCGCATCTGCGTTTGTTAGCAAGGAAACCGATTGCAAGAACGTCGAGAGTGATTTATCCTCGTTTTCTGGATTGTCCACGAAGGACTTGATGGCATTGAGTAATTCTTGCAAGTTCTGATAGCGCGCTAAACCCTCCACCGTCTTATCCTCGTACAATTCACGCATCAATCCAGAGGCTTTCGCCACATGGTTTGCTACTTCATAGGCATCTTTGTGCTCTACTTCCACCATCAATTTGAAGGACTTAATCAAATCAGAGAATGCTTCGATTCCGGCACTTCCGCGAGCCGCGTTAAATTGACCGATGTTCGAAACGATGTCCCAAACCGGTACGTTATTCTCCGCCGCGGTTACAACAATTTTTGCGATAGTGGTATCACCAATCCCCCGCTTAGGCAAGTTGATGATCCGCTTGAAGGCCTCCTCATCGTTCTGATTCACCG
>CANLVU010000141.1 GCA_947494535.1 Cytophagaceae bacterium | reverse complement strand
TTGGCTTTCGCCGTTACTTTACCACCTTTAACAGCGATTTCTGCTGGGAAAGTGATTGATTTTGTGATTCCTTTTACTGTTAAATTACCAGTTACTTGGTTACCTGCTACTTTAGTGATAACGAAAGTGGCTGTTGGGAATTTTTCTACTTCGAAGAAATCACCTGAACTGATGTGTCCAATGAATTTTTGATTGTAATTAGCATCTGTGATATCTAAATCTTTGATTGATTTCAAATCGATCGTGAAGTTTCCACCTACTAGTTTGTTACCATCTACATTCAAAGCGCCAGCAGAGATACCTACTGTACCGTTGTGCTCACCTGTTACCTTTTTTGCTAACCAGCCGATTGAGCTAGCTGATTTGTTAATGTTTACCGCTTTCGGTGCAGCTACACCAGCGAAAGTGATTAGGCCTACAGCCAAAGTTGCAATAATTACTTTTACAGATTTCATCTTATTTATTGTTTAATTGTGAGAAAATACGGTTCTAAATTCGTCCAAAATTTGGTTCATTTCTTCGAGCTTTCTAACTCCTAAAGCGTCGAAATGTTTTCCCCAGTCATTTTGAACTTGGTCTACTTGGGTTAATAAGTCTAGTCCAGACGGTAAAATCAAGACATCTACCGCCCTTCGATCTTTTGGACATTCGCGGCGAAGCACTAAATTCTTCTCCACTAATTTGTCTACCAGGCGTGAGGCATTCGACATTTTGTCTAACATCCGTTCGGTAATGGCTAAAACGGTCATTGGGTTTCCTTGTTGTCCTCGAAGAATGCGAAGTACATTATACTGTTGCACCGTAAGGCCAAAGGGTTTCAATAATTCCTGTTGTTGTTGAACGATCCAGTTGCCTGTATAGATTGCATTCACAACAGCTTTTGCTGCCTCAGAAGGAAATTTTGATTGTTTTAAAGCTTCGGAAATACCCATGACTAAAAATTGATGTTGCAAAATTAAATGTAATTACATTAAATACAAATGAAAATAAATTTATTTTTATCAAAAGCCTGATAATTTTAAATTTTGGCCTATTTTTGAACATGCAGACATTCCTATCCCTTCAATATCCATTCATACTAGCATCTAATTCACCACGTAGAAAAGAGATCTTGCGTTCCGCCGGATTCGAATTTTCGGTATTGCCCAGTGATGTGGATGAATCCTTCTCAGCTGAAATGAAGCCTCAGGAGGTGCCGGTGCATTTGGCAGAAAGAAAAGCGAATGAATTAGCTCGAATTTCACCTAATGCCTTAGTTTTAGCGGCTGATACGGTGGTTATTTTAGGTGATGAACTATTGAATAAACCACAGGATAAATCCGAGGCGATTTATATGTTGCAGCAATTGTCTGGAAAAACACACGAAGTAGTAACGGGAATTGCCTTACATACGCCTCAGGGATTATTTACGAAGGCGGATTCCGCACTAGTTAAATTCAGGACTTTCGAAGATTGGGAAATTGATTTCTATGTACGAGAGGGATCTTGCCTAGATAAAGCAGGATCTTATGGGGTACAAGACTTCTTAGGAATGGTAGGAATTGAATCCATTCAAGGTTCTTTCTACACGGTGATGGGATTGCCCATTTACGACGTGTATCAATTGATGAAACCTTATATTTTAGACGGGAAACAACTATTTATTAGATAAATAAGCCCTAGATAGAGAAACTTTCTCCACAACCACACGTGCGGCTCGCATTGGGGTTTTTGAATTGAAAACCTTTTCCGTTTAAGCCATCTGAGAAGTCTAATTCGGTGCCAGCTAGGTATAAGATTGATTTCTTGTCTACCATTACTTTCACGCCTTTATCTTCGAAAATCATGTCGTTTGGTTGAGCTTCTGCAGCAAAGTCCAAATTGTACATTAGCCCCGAGCAACCTCCACCTTCCACCGCAACACGGATGTTGAATTCCTCCGTTAAACCTTCTTTCGAACGTAATTCCTTGATTCTATTGGCAGCTAAATCCGATATCGTAAGCATGGTGGTGGTATTTTGATGAAAATCTGATACAAAATTAGCCCTTTTTTTGATAAAAAAAACCATTATTTAGAGTGAATCTAAATAAAGTGTAGTTTTTCAAAACCATTGGTCTTAATTTTGTGTTTCAATTGCAGATTAAAAACACATGCCATGCTTTCAATAAAGAATTTACACGCAAGAATAGGGGAGAAGGAAATCTTAAACGGGATCAATTTAGAAATCAAAGCCGGCGAGGTTCACGCCATTATGGGACCAAACGGTTCAGGTAAATCGACGTTAGCGTCCGTTTTAGCGGGTCGTGAAGATTATGAAGTGACCGCTGGATCCGTTGAATTTTTTGGAAAAGATTTACTGGATTTAGCTCCAGAGGAACGTGCAGCGGAGGGTTTATTCCTTGCTTTTCAGTACCCAGTGGAGATTCCAGGGGTGTCGACAACCAACTTTATGAAGTCAGCGGTGAACGAAATTCGCAAATACCGTGGCGAAGAGCCTTTGGATGCTGTTCAGTTTTTGAAGATGTTCAAAGAGAAGATGAGCTATGTGAATATTGATCAAAGTTTATTGTCTCGTGCATTAAACGAAGGTTTCTCCGGTGGAGAGAAGAAGAGAAATGAAATTTTCCAAATGGCGGTCTTAGAACCCAAATTAGCCATTTTGGATGAAACAGACTCTGGTTTGGACATCGATGCCTTGCGTATCGTGGCAGAAGGAGTGAATAAATTGAAATCCGCAGATAACGCGACGATTGTAGTAACTCACTACCAACGTCTTTTGGACTACATTATCCCCGATTTTGTACACGTACTGTACAAAGGCAAGATCGTCAAATCAGGTGGAAAAGAATTAGCGCTTGAATTAGAAGAGCGTGGGTATGATTGGATTATTTCAGCTTTAGGAGAATAAGATGTTGTATAAAGAATTAACTTCAGCGTCTCAAAAAGAGGCTATTGAACGTTTTAAGGCCAAAGGATTTCCCACCAACAAATGGGAAGAATGGAAGTATGCGTCCTTGAAATCTTGGAATGATAAAGACCTCGATTGGACTCCTGCTGCATTGAACGAGACTTCTTCAGCGAGCTTACAAACTCAGAATGGGAATACCAGCTTCCACGGCGCATTGC
>CANLVU010000140.1 GCA_947494535.1 Cytophagaceae bacterium | reverse complement strand
GAAAGGATTGAATACCGATGCTCAGGCGATTAATTCCTTTAGAAGCAATCATCTCGCAATAGTCTGATGTTAAATCTTCAGGATTTGCTTCTAAAGTAATTTCTGCGTCGCGTGCGACAGAATGATAGCTACCTATCGTATCAAAAATGGAATCTAAATCGGAAGCAGATAAGAGTGAAGGGGTTCCCCCGCCAAAATAAATCGTTTTAAGTTCAGATCCACGTAAATAGTCCTTCTGATCCGCTATTTCGCGGCAAAGTGCCTGAATCATCTCCTCTTTTCGACTCGTATTCGTCGAAAAATGGAAATCGCAGTAATGACAAGCTTGTCTACAAAAAGGGATGTGAAGGTAGAGGTGCACCGACTTAAGGTTCGAAAATCAAATAACTAAGCGTATCTGGATTTAACATATCTTTTGCGAGTGATTGAATATGGGCGCTATCGATCAAATCTATTTGTTCGAAAATCTCTTCTATACTCTCGATTTTTTCCCGATCCAATAGGTTTTTAGCCATCATTAGCATGAAATTGAGGTTACCTTCCTCCGCCATAGCTAATTGTCCTTTCAATTGACTCTTAATTTTTTTCAATTGTGGGGCAGTTAATTCGCTCTCTTGAAGTTTGGCAAACTCTTTTTGAATCAATTTCAACGATTTAGTTACCTGATTCGGTTCGGTTCCAAAATAAATCGCCCAAAAGCCCGAGTCTAAAAACGAAGTCAAGCTTGCTTCAATGGAATAAACCAAGCCATGTCGTTCACGCACTGAAACGTTCAACAAGGAATTCATACCTGGCCCACCTAGTAGATTGACTAGTAGGAAGAAGGCGAGTCTATTCGGATTTTCAATAGCAAAGGATTGGCGCCCTAAAGCCACGTGGGACTGTGTAATGCCTCTTTTGATGACTTTAGTTTGAGGGATCATCGGTGAGGGAGCAAGGCGTTTCACGATTTGCTTCTTCGCTTTGATAGACCCTAAATGTTTTTCTGCCCAGGCGAAAACCTTGGCTGGATCTGTTTTTCCGATAGAGGAAAAGACAATTCTAGACGTGTCTAAGTTACGTTCGATAAAGGTTTCTAGATCTTTCTTTTGGAAAGATTGAACGGTCTCTGTTGTCCCTAAAATATTGACACCTAAGGGGTGATTTGGAAATAATAATTCATCAAAATCATCCTGAATCGCTTCTTCTGGAGCATCATAATACATGGACATCTCCTCCAAAATGACTGAACGCTCTTTCTCTAACTCCTTTTCAGGAAACACAGATTCAAATGTAATGTCAGTTAATAGTTCCAAAGCCCGTTCGAAATAAGGGCTAAGAATGGAGGCATGAAAACAGATTTTTTCCTTCGTCGTGTAGGCATTCAATTCTCCGCCATAAACTTCGAGGCGGTTAATGATCTGCATGTTGTTCTTTTTCTTCGTTCCTTTAAAGGCTAAATGCTCCCAAAAGTGCGCTAAACCCTCTTCTCCTGCTAATTCGTCTCTACTTCCAATGTCTAACATAATCCCTAAATGCGAGATCTCTGTATGAAGCACTTGTCTGTGTACCACCGTAATTCCGTTAGTGAGGGTATGCAGGTGAATGGAATTCATAAATGGGGTTTTGATGAAAAATGTCTCAAAAATAAGTAATTTTATGGCTAATCGCGTCCTTTTCTTCTATGAAAACAGTTTCCAAGGTGTTAATTATTCAGACCGCTTTCCTCGGGGATGCGGTTTTAGTAACGTCATTATTGGAGAAAATCCGGATAGAATCCCCTGAAACGGCCATTCATTTGTTAGTGAGGAAAGGGAATGAGTCTATTTTTCAGGCTTACACACATCCTTGTTTAGCGCGCGTTTGGACCTATGATAAGTCGAATAAACGGGCTTCTTGGCTTGATTTACGCACTAATTTGAAGCAAGAATCCTTCGATAAAGTTTTCGTGGTGCAGCGATTCTTCGGGATGGGCCTATTAAGTTTAATGATAGGGGCTAAGCAAGTTTTTGGGTTTGCAAAAAATCCACTTTCTTGGTTTTTTTCGAAGTCCTATCCGCATCCTTTCGGAAATGGCATTCACGAAGTAGAACGGAATACTGTTTTATTGAGCGATTGGCTAGGGGAGAAGGTGCACAAACCTTTTTTGAATCCTGTACAGGTGCATGCTCCTGCGACGAATTACATCTGCATTTCTCCCGGAAGTGTGTGGGAGACGAAACGCTTACCCATCCAAAAGTGGATTGATTTTATCCACTTATTGCCTCGCGATCAGGCTGTTGTGTTGATGGGGTCCCCAAATGAAAAGTCCCTTTCTGATGAAATCGAACAAGCATGCGAAGGATGGCCCCTTTTTAATGAGACAGGGAAACACGCCCTCTTAGCCTCAACTTCTATTTTTGCCCAGAGCAAAGGTAATTTCGTCAATGATTCCGGTCCGATGCACCTTTCCTCTGCTGTCAATGTTCCGACAGTCGCAGTATTTTGCTCTACCATACCGGATTTTGGCTTTGGACCTTTGGCAGATCACAGTCAAATCATAGAGGTTTCGGAGAAATTAGATTGTCGTCCTTGTGGAGATCACGGCAAGAAAAATTGCCCGCTAGGCCATTATGCCTGTGGAAATCACATTTCAACCCAAAAAATGTTATTGGCTTACGAAGCTCTCGAAGCAAGTAAATAAAGGACAGCCATTCTGACTGCCACGCCATTTTCTACCTGATCTAAGATGATTGAATGCGGCGAATCTGCAGCATCAGAGCTTAATTCTACCCCGCGGTTTATTGGGCCTGGGTGCATCAAAACGATCTCTTTAGGTAATTCCTCCAGCATCGCGCGATTAATTCCAAAGAATTGTGAGTATTCCCTAAGACTTGGGAAGTACTTGATTTGTTGTCTTTCTAACTGGATGCGCAACACGTTAGCGGCATCACACCAAGCTAAAGTGCTCTTCACATCGTGAGAAACTTCTACTCCTAAACTTTGTATGTGCTTAGGAATCAAGGTGCTAGGTCCGCAAAGTCGAACTTCTGCTCCTTGTTTTTTCAAGGCATAAATATTAGAAAGGGCTACGCGGGAGTGTAAAATATCTCCAATGATGGCGATCTTTTTGCCGGCTAAATCGCCCAACTTTTCTTGTAAAGAGAAGGTATCTAATAAAGCTTGCGTCGGATGCTCGTGCGTCCCGTCGCCTGCATTAATGATATTGGCTTTGATATGCTTAGCTAAATAATGTGGCGCACCTGGACTTGCGTGGCGCATGACAATCATATCCACTTT
>CANLVU010000139.1 GCA_947494535.1 Cytophagaceae bacterium | reverse complement strand
TTTAATGTCAAATTACGCTCATCTTTACCATTACTAAATACTTTGGCTCCTAATGGATTCACAGCAAACAATCCATAACCTCTTGCATGCCAGTAACTTGGATAAGAAACATTAGATGGATGATCGAAAATAGTTACAGAAATAGGATGATTATCCATTTCGCCGTGCAAATTCATCCATTTAGCGCGAGTACTCCAAACAGCCTCCCCTTTCACTCCCTCTGAACTCCTATAGTCACCATTCACACCCGTATTATCCATCACAGGAACCTTAGTTTCCACACCGTGTGCATCCGTAAAAACATCTGGCTTATTCGAAGGAATTTCTAATTGACGAGCGACGCGAATAGCAAACATGCCATCTTTCACATCCTTAAATAAAACCTGATCAGCGACAGCTGTTAAGGTAGTTATGCGATCCACTGTTCTTTAATCAGCCGTACCCGAAAATACATAAGTTGTTTTTTCTTGTAAAACTTTTTGGCCTTTACCGTCATTATCAATCCATTCTGCTGATACGACTAAAGTACCTGACTTTGCATCTTGCTTCACAATAGAGGAATGTACGATAGTTCCCATCTTGTGGTTCTGTAAAGAAGCTACAATGTTAGTCGAGTTATTCCAATAGTCAAAACCATTTACATCCTCATAATTTAACCACATACCCACATGATGAGGATGATCAACACGCTCACCAGCACGCGGAGCCATTGGATAGCCGCGCGTAATGGTAGTTCCTTTCGCAGAAATCAATGGAAACAAAACCGCTTTCTTTAATACATCCTGCCCCGGAAAGAAATAAGAGGTAAACGGCTTCCCACCAATAGAAACGTCTACTGAAGTTTTACTATTCTTAAAGCTTACTGGTAAGTTTTGTGCTACAGCAACAAAACCATAAAGTCCAAAAAACAAGGTGAATAACTTTTTCATAGTGCTTATTAAATAAAATTCCGAAGACCCAAAGGCCTTCGGAATTTAAAGTTAAGAAATCAAATCAATCTTAGTAACCTGCGTTTTGAGGGAATGCATCTTTACCTCCTTCAACTCTATCTATTTGAGTTTGAGGAATAGGTCTCAATACGTGGTGTGCTTTGATACTACCAGCAGCCTGAGGATTATGTAACCTTACACGCTCCACTAGATTACCCCAACGTGCTAAATCAAACCAGCGAGATTGCTCTCCTAACATCTCACGCTCACGCTCATCCATCACAAAATCCACATTCAATTGACTAGCAGTGATTAACATAGCTGACTCTTTTCCTGGCCATGCCGCACGGCGACGTACCACATTATAAGTAGTAACTGCATCATTAACAGCCCCAGAGAAGAACTGAGCCTCTGCTAACATTAAATACGTATCTGCTAAACGGAACGCGATAAAATCTCGACCACCTTCAAATTGCGTACGATCCACACGACCGCCATCAAAGTGCTTATTGATGGCTAAGAATATACGCTCATCATAACGTGAAGGAACTAATACTTGGTATTTCTTCTTAGCTCTCTCTGCTAAAGGCATTTCCACACCTGGTAAGAAAATAGCTGTATCTCCTAGAGCATAAGTTACTGACGGTTTAGATAAGTCAAAACTTGTGCTATAAGTACCTGGTTTATTTGAAAGATACGTGTCTTTAAAAGTCTTCTTATAACGACTATCATTCTCTCTATCCTTGAATAAAACATCTAAGGTATACTTCGTAGGCATGTAACGCTTAAATGGACGACCATTCTCTGTGTCACGCTGCATACCAGGTAATACATCGTATTCCATACCAAAAAATACGTGGGCATTGTTACCACCTGCATTTGTTAATGGATCACGCGTATACTGAATAGACCAGATTACCTCACCATTCATTTCATTACCTTGTTTATGAACATCAGCAAAATTAGGCAATAGGCTCATTCCATAATTTGAAATAACATTTTTCAAACTTGAAATTGCCTTTGAATAATCGTCTCCAGCTTTTGCAGCAGAAGTTGCTTTAGTTAAGTAAACACGACCTAATAAATGCTCAGCTCCTGCACGTGTGATACGTCCATATTCAGCAGAACGCGCTTTATTTTCTAAATCAGGTACTGCTTCAGTCAAATCTTTAACAATTTGAGCATACATTTCAGCTATAGTAGCTCTTTTCGCAACCTTCGTAGGAGCTATTGTTTCCGTCAAACGTAAATCTACACCACCGAATAATTGAGTTAAAATAAAATAGTGATGCGCACGAATGAACTTAGCTTCCGCTATACGCTGTTTTTTAAGCGCATCGGTTAATCCCGTAACTTTAGGCGCACGTTCAATGATTGCATTACAAGTATTAATACCTTGATAAAAATCATTCCATACTTCAGAAACTTGACCATTACGTGTATCAAAGTCAGTAGTGTATGTATTCATAAACTTCCAACTACCGTCAGCTCCATTCTGATAAGAATCCGTACCAAAAACGGTCAAGTTCATACCGCGCTCCGTACCATACCAAGAACGCATGGTGGAATAAGCAGCACTAGTTGCATCATTCAAACCTTTCGCTGTGTTAATGTAATCATTACCAACACGCGAAATAACCTCTTCTGTTAACAAATCATTGCATGATTGAGTACCTAAAGCAACTACTCCAATCAAACTAATATTTGCTAAAACTCTTAATTTTCTAAAAATTTTAAAGCTTTTCATATCTGTACTATTTAATTAATTTGATTAAAATTTAAGATTAAAACCAAAGGTCGTAACGCTTGTAGCAGGAGACACGTTCGTATTAACCTCACCACCACCAACACCTTGCTCTCCGTCCACAAAAGTTTCTGGATCAATACCCTTGTATTTTTGACGATACTCTGCTAAAATCAATGGTTGTTGAATACTTGCAAAAATACGTACACTTTGCATCTTCAACTTCTTAGCCACATTATCAGGTAAATTATAACCGATATTGATGTTACGAATCTTAAAGAAAGATCCTTCAAAGTAAGTTAATGCACTTCCGTTCTTAGGAAACTCTTGCGTAACAACTGGCTGTGGGAATTCATTCGTTAAATTATCTGGTGTCCAGTAATTCAAGTTTAAGTTATTGTAACGCCCTGCTAACTGGTTCACATTATCATGGAAACGGCTGCGAATTAATTGGCCTACACGTGCAAAAACAAAGAAAGAAAGATCAAACCCCTTGTAAGAGAAACGGTTAGTCAAACCAGCTGTGAAGGATGGAACGGCTGAACCTAAAATCTGACGGTCATCTGCGTTGATTTTTCCATCCTTATTGAAATCTTC
>CANLVU010000138.1 GCA_947494535.1 Cytophagaceae bacterium | reverse complement strand
TGGGATTCTCTAGATGAAAGTGTGCTGCATAGCCTTGAAAATAGCGTCTTAATGGATCGTGTGAAGGATAATCGGGCATTCCTTTTTCGAAATCGTCGAATGTAAAATCTTCGTATTGCGATAGGGTCTTTGAACTAATGATGTGCGTTGTCTCAAATACACTGGAGTGCCCCGTTTTCTCATTATAGACCCAATTACCTCCTACTTGGGTATTTAATTCGTAGCAAACCGCATCCAAGCCTTGATCTAATATATTTTTTAAGGCGGTTATTCCGGAAGGTCCAGCTCCGATTACGCACACTTTTATCATAGAAATTCCTTTTTGCCAAATATAATGAAAAGACAATTTATTCTTATTAAAAAGCTAATTCAATTGCCCCCTAGATAGCTTAAGGGGATAAATGGCTTATCTGAGTAGCTTTAAAATAATCAATCGCATGTTTATTTAATTATTTCTTGATATGTTTATAGTTCACAGGGTATCAAGTATAATTTTTTTTTGAAAAAGACGATGGAAATAGTAACGAGCATCATTGACCAAATTAAAGGATTTTTTAATTACCGAGGCCTGTGGGACCTGATTGAAAAAGGGGATTATTCAGCTTTATTAACTTATGATGGAGTAGTAAGTGCAATTGCACCTTTATTGCCTCTCATTCTAGTCATAGAGTTTATACGAGGTGTCGTTTTTTCAAAATTGAAAGTGATCGATTACAAGATTTCCTTTTTCACCTACGTATTTAATTCGGTCATTGGTCGATTTATATCGATCGGGATGATCATGTATTGCATTGGATTGTTAGAAGGGAAATCCTTGTGGATTTTGCCTATGAATGCTTGGGGTTTTGTTTTAGGTTATGTTGCTTGGGAATTTGGTCATTTTTGGTACCATTTCTTGGCGCACAAAGTGCGCTTATTTTGGTGTTTGCATTCCACACATCATGCTCCTTCCTCTATGAATTTGTCCATATCGTGGGCACACTTCTTTTTAGAAGGACCCTATGCTGACATCATTCGAACGTCCATCTGTATGGTGTTAGGTGTGCCGCCAGTCATGCTTTTTGCTATTATGTTTATTGACGGTACTTGGGGTACATTTATACATATAGGAGATACCGTGATCAAAAAGGCAGATTTAGGGGTTTTGGGAAGATTCATTTTGACCCCCTCTCATCACCGCGTACATCATGCGAAGAACCTGAACTATATGGATACCAATTATTGCAATTTGTTAAATATTTGGGATCGCATTTTCAAAACCTACCAACCTGAATTAGCAGAGGAAAAAGTGGTTTATGGGATTACACGTGAAGTAGACCCTGGAAATTTTAGTGATGCTTACTTCGGGGAAATTGTCCTGTTAGCTAAAGATATTTATCAAGCTCCCGGATTACTAAATAAAGTTAAATACCTATTTATGCCACCCGGATGGTCTCATACGGGTGATCATAAAACGGTTAAGGCTATGCGCGCCTCTCAGATTACTGCTCATTCATAACAATCCATCCCTATCGGCGCACCATCCGGAATCGCCGGCGTTTGCATCGGTTTCCAATCAGCTGGATTCGCTTTGAATTGATCAATCGTTTGTACGAGGTAGGAAGCAAAAGCTCCTGTTTTCTTGCTGTACATATATCTAATTCCTTTCACAGATGCGTTGACCTCAGAGGCCGCTAAAGGGGATATCGATGGCGCATTCAATACATTTAATAGTGAAGAAACTACTTTGAAATTGATAGTCTCTTGAGTGGCTTGCAAATAAGGATCCGTGTGTGCCGTATATAGAGTGGCATTTAACAAGGCGCTTAACGTCTCAGAAACTCCTAGCTGCTGCGCATTCACCGCTTTATTTCCTGCTAAGCGTGATAAACGATCCGGGTGTAATAAGAAGTCTAATGTGAAATCTGTTGCGGATTCTACCGCTCCGAATGGATCAAAGGTGATTCCGGTCTTCCCTTTAAAGGACTCCCGTGTACGTTCATTGTTAAAGGCGCGTGGCGGGAATAAGGCTAATTTGTCTTTAGGAATCGCTAATGTACGAGCATCTAACGTCTGGGTGACTGCTTTCAAAGCTTGTGTTTGTAACGCTATAGATGCAGGTTCCAAAACTAGTTCTTTTCCACCTCTTACTGCGTAATTGTACTCAGATCCGCCGATGATTTTCGTAGTCGCTTCCGTTTGGTAGCGGTGTAAGAAATACAAGGGGACGAAGACGTCCTCTAAGTGGGAATAGGTCTCGTTCGGGCGGATGTTGTTAACAGAGAAATTGGCGATCGCCTTTTTACGAACTTGCAAAATGTGCTGAAGTTCGTCTACAATCGTTTTTCCATTGTCCCAAAGGTGTGCATACATATGCGCTCCACCCGGGTTGCGGGCATCGGAGTCCGTGATGAAGCGAAGACCTTTGGCATACGCCTTATCAATTACCTGATTTAATTCTTCGGTAGTTTTGTGGTCACCATAGGCATAATCTACTGAAACTTTGTCCCAATCGCCTATTTTTGTGTCATACGCATGGCTAAAGTCCATTTGATCGCCTTTGAAATCGATCTGTGGATGGGGATAATCCATCACACTGGTATTCTCACGGGCACTTGCCGCATAATTATGAGCAAAGCCTATCGTATGACCTATTTCATGCGCCGAGAGTTGTCTAATGCGGGCCAAAGCCATCGCCATCATCGGTCCATTCGCTGAGCCATCAACAGCAAAAGGGGCGTTCATTAACGCCTGCGCTATCAAGAAATCTTGGCGGATTCTCAGGCTACCTAAACTCACGTGGCCTTTCATGATTTCTCCCGTGCGAGGGTCTGTTATGCTAGAACCATAACTCCATCCACGTGTAGAACGGTGCACCCATTGAATGACGTGGTAACGCACATCCATCGGATCAGCGTCTTCTGGCATTAATTTGACTTGGAAAGCATCTTTGTATCCGATGGCTTCGAATGCCTGGTTCCACCAGCGGCCACCTTCCATCAAGGCAGAGCGAACCGGTTCCGGGGTGCCGTTATCTAGGTAATCGATGACCGGTTTAACAGCCTCGCTAACCGCTGCTTTCGGGTCTTTTTTCTCCAAACGGTGGCGCGTAATCCACTGCTTCAATACCACCTCATTGACTGGTGAAGAATAATCTTGGAACGAGATCGCATTCGCTCCTGAACGGGGATCAAATAAACGTGGAGTGTACTTATTGTCTGGCAGTTCAATGAACGAATGGTGTTCCACCACTGTTACATAGTCCGCATTAGGTGCTACAGAACGAATTTCTGCTCCCGTGCCATTGCCTGCAAAAGTCAAGCGCGCCTCGAATTCGGTATTTTTTGGGAATGATTTTGTGCGCTCTAAAGCCAAAGAGCTTTTGGACTTATCTAAACTATATGACCCTTGTTTTG
>CANLVU010000137.1 GCA_947494535.1 Cytophagaceae bacterium | reverse complement strand
AATTGGCCTACACGTGCAAAAACAAAGAAAGAAAGATCAAACCCCTTGTAAGAGAAACGGTTAGTCAAACCAGCTGTGAAGGATGGAACGGCTGAACCTAAAATCTGACGGTCATCTGCGTTGATTTTTCCATCCTTATTGAAATCTTCAATTTTAATTTGTCCTACTTTATCTCCATACGCTCTTGCAGCATCTGCCTCCCATGGCTGCCAAATTCCAATCTTCTTATAATCAAAGAATACACTTAACGGCTGACCGATAAAACGACCTGCACCCACATCATCCACCTTACCATTAGCCAGGGATATAATTTCTTCTCTATTACGGTTAAAGATAAAATCTGTTGTCCACTGGAATCCACCACGGTCGATATTCACGGTATTAACAGTTAATTCAATACCCGTATTTTGTGTCTCACCTACGTTCGTCGTAAATCCACCAAAACCAATTGAATTAGGTAGTGGCTGAGGAGCTAACAAATTCGTTGTGTTAGTCTGATAGTACTCAGCAGAACCGGATATTTTACCACGGAAGAAACTAAAATCTAAACCAAGATTTGAGGTAGTAGACGTTTCCCAACGTAAATCAGGGTTTCCAATTGTATTAGGACGATATCCATAAGCCGCTGTATTATCCCAAGCATACGCAGTACGACCTAACAAAGCTTGTGTTTGATAAGGAGTAATCGCCTGGTTACCAATTGCTCCCCATGAAGCACGTAATTTTAATTGATCAATTTCTGAAATGCTCTTAATAAAAGGCTCTTCAGACAAATTCCAACCCAAGGCAAATGATGGGAAAATACCGAATTTAGTATTAGCACCAAAACGAGATGAACCGTCCATACGCACCGTAGCAGTAAACAAATACTTCTCTTTGTAATCGTAGTTTAAACGACCCATATAAGAAAGTAAAGTCCACTCAATCAAATCTGTATTCGCACCTGTAATTTGATTAGCATCACCTAAGCGATGATAAGAAGCAGATTCTACTGGAATACCATTCACTGAAATGGATGTACGCTCATCACGGTCACGCTGAATTGATTGTAAACCAGTCAAGCTCAAATTGTGAACATCTTTAAATTTCTTATTGTAAGTTATGATATTCTCCAATGTCCAGTTGAACAAGAATTGCTCATTAATACTACCTGTAGCATTACCACCACGGTTATTATTAGTGAAAGCACCGATGAAACGACCAGCTCTTCCTACCGTTAAGTCAGGACCAAAGTTAACACGGTATTTCAAGCCCTTAGCAATATCCCACTCACCAAATAAACTATTAAATGTTCTATAACGCTTATTCTCATCCACATTCACCCCATCAACTAACTCAGAAAACGGATTAGTACGTAAACCATCATTAGTAGGCAAGAATACTAGGTTACCATTTGCATCATACGGCTCGCCTAGAGGATTCTCTTGCATCGCACCTGCTAAAAGGTTAAGGTTTTCACCATTACGAGTTGAATTAACGATCAATGTTGATAAACCAATTTTGATTTTATCATTAATCTTATGATCTAAGTTAACACGGAACGTGTAACGTGAAAAATCTTGTGATTTAACCACACCGATATCTTGGAAGAAGTTAGCAGAGATGTTAAATGTAGTTTTCTCGCTACCACCAGAAACTGAAACTTGGTGATTTTGAATCGCACCTGTACGCAACATTCCAGCTACATAATCCGTCGAACGACCGGTAGCAATACTTGCAATTTCACGTGGCTCAAAGATTTTAGCATCCTCAGCAGCTGTCGCAGCTCCTAATGTATACTGACCCACTGCACGACGAGACTCACGTTTATACTCAGCAAATTGTTTTCCATTCATTACTTCAATTGTACCTAATTCTTGGTTAAAACCATAATAGGAATCAACAGAAACTACGGTAGCACCCGCTTTTCCACGCTTAGTTGAAATAAGAACAACACCATTCGCACCACGAGAACCATAAATAGCCGTAGCCGATGCATCCTTTAAAACTTCCATAGAAACGATATCATTCGGGTTGATATCATCAATACCACTTGATAAAGGAATACCGTCAACTACATATAATGGATCATTTGACGCGTTGAATGAACGTCTACCACGAATACGGATCTGAGGACCAGCACCTGGCTTAGAACCTGGTTGAACTACGTCCACACCCGCGGCTCTACCTTGTAAGGCTTGGCGCGCATTTGTAATCGGTAATTCTTGAATCTGCTTAGCACCCACTGAAGAAATAGCACCAGTCATTTGGCTCTTCTTTTGAGTACCATAACCTACTACGACAACCTCTTTTAAAGACTTCGTATCAGCAGCTAAAGTAACATCAATCTGCGCTCTTGTTCCTACAGAAACATCCTGAGTTAAATAACCAACAGATGTAATTGTTAAAACCGCAGATCCTGAAACAGTAATCTTGTAATTTCCATCTACATCAGTAGCAGTACCTCTAGTAGTTCCTTTGATGGCAACACTGGCACCCGGAATTCCTAAACCATCCTCGGATGAGGTCACTTTACCTGAGACCGTCCGGTCTTGGGCAAAAATTTGAATACTCAAAAGCAGCATTATACCACTAAGGAGCACCTTGGAAAGTAATTTTTTTCTCATAGGTTAATTAAAATTAAGTTGTTTGCAAAGTCATTTGGATCCTATCCCACAAGGCTTTGCTTTCTTGATGGGACAGTCTTAAGGGTTTAATTGGGTACTTATTTACTATTTTTAATCTCTTTATCCAGCTCATTCTTTTAGGTAACATATCAATCTTAATTAAGATTATATACCTACAAAGCAGGATAATTATAAATTTTACTCAAATATATCCTATAAATATTAAATTTTAAAATGCATATTCTTTAACAGTCATATGGTCTTTCATCACTCTAAGTGCCCCAAAGAGTAAATTATAGACAGACTGCGGGTTAATATTCATTTGCTCTGAAATTTGATCTGTATCTAGATTTTCAAAATATTTCAAAGTAATCGCTTCTCTTTGGCGCTTGCTTAACTTATTTAAGCTTTGATACATAGAAGCGTGTGACATCCTCTCCTCCTCCACCATAACCAATTGCCTTTCAGGTGAGGGCATATCCTCCATAAACTGGTATTGATAAGAATCGTGGTGATTTAAATTCTTTAATTGAGTTTCTAATTGACGTACAATTTTCCTTTTAATGGAAGCCATCAAATAATATTTGACACTTGTTGTGGGACCCAGACTTGCGTGATTCTTCCAAATTTCTACAAATAGATCATGAAGACTATCTTTAATTAAATCCTTATCACTTGTAATTCCCATGCAATAGGTATACAAAGGTTGAACAAAATGTGAATACAAGGTGGCAAAAGCTTTTTGATCTCCAGATCTAAACTGATCCCAAATTTCAACTTCATTAATGGACTTTTTCATAAATCAATCTAAAATTGTACAATAGCTATATGAATTATAAATAGACACATATCTACTCAGGGAATATAGACGATAATTGTATAAAAAATCAAAGAAATTATTTAATTTTTTTCCGTAAACGTTTACGGAAACGTTTACATTTAAAAAAACTTAAAAAGACTTCACTTAAATCAGAAATTTTAATCGTTTCTTTGATT
>CANLVU010000136.1 GCA_947494535.1 Cytophagaceae bacterium | reverse complement strand
TCGAATGGCGTCGGTTTATCCGGCAGAAGTGGCAAATTTAGCTGATTTAGGCAGTATTGAGGTGGGTAAAAGAGCTTGTTATGTGGAGCTGAATCCCGATTTAGAGGTGGTCCAAGTTTGGTACGATGGAAAAGCCTTATTAAATTAGGCTATGATTTCATTTCCTTCGAAGCAGCCACAAGTTCAAACAACGATTTTTACCAAAATGTCCGCCATGGCGCTCGAATATGGGGCCTTAAATCTTTCCCAAGGTTTTCCGGGTTTCGACTGTTCTCCAGCTTTGCAGGAACTACTACAACATTATTCTAAGGGGTATAACCAATATGCCCCCATGGCCGGCGTTCCCCCTTTACGTCAATCATTAGCAGCAAAAACATCTTCATTCTATAACATACCGGTTGATACAGATTCCGAAGTCACCATCGTTTCAGGAGCTACTGAGGCCATTTTTGCCTCCATTCATTGCTGTGTATCGCCGGGAGATGAAGTGATTCTGTTCGATCCTAGTTATGATGCCTATGATCCTATTGTTCGTTTAGCGGGGGGAATTCCCGTACATATTCCTTTGAAGGCATCTCGAAATTTTGCCATCGATTGGGACGAATTAGCCTCGAAAATCACACCGCGGACACGTGCTATTATGGTGAATAGTCCGCACAATCCGACGGGGGCTGTTTGGTCAATGGCAGACCTCGATGCCTTTGCCGAGGTGGTCAAAGGGACCAATATATTGATTGTTTCTGACGAGGTATATGAGCACATCGTTTTCGATGGTGCGCAGCATGCCAGTGTTTTATTGCATCCGGAATTGCGCGCGCGGAGTTTTGTGTGCGGGTCTTTTGGCAAAACCTACCACATCACGGGTTGGAAAATAGGTTATTGCATTGCCCCTTCGTTCTTGACATCTGAGTTTAGAAAACTCCACCAGTGGGTCACATTTTCAAGCGCAACTCCCTTGCAATATGCCTTAGCAGATTACCTAAAAGAGCCTGCCCATTACCTCGGTTTATCTGATTTTTACCAAAAAAAGCGTGACCTATTCGCCTCCCAATTCGCAGGAAACCGCTGGAAAGTCCTACCGAGCGCCGGAAGTTTCTTCCAATGTCTTGATTATTCTGCCATCTCAAACGAGAAAGATGTGGATCTTGCCGATCGCCTGACACGTGAAATCAAAGTAGCCTCCATCCCTGTTTCCGTTTTCTACGAAACCGATCCGGGTGATAAAATCTTGCGATTCTGCTTCGCGAAGGAGGATGATATGCTGCTGGAGGCAGCAAAGCGCTTAGTAAATCTGTCTTAAATTATCAGTTTATTGGTTATTTATGATCGCCTCGGTTATTATCCAAAAAACAATCCTACATTTACCTCGGCCTTAGTGATCAAAAGGCACATCTGTTCCCCCCCTCATATTCTCTCCTATAAATTCCGTATTGGATTCCATAGGCTATTGCTAACCACTAGATGAATAAGGTATGTCGTTTTATCACAACTACATAGGAACACTATCGATTCCTACAACAGAAAAAGAGGCGCTTTTAGATGCTAAAATGCTTTCTGAGCACCACTTATATCTAAACTTAATTCATTACCTCTCTCCTGCTTTTCCTCAGGTGACTCCGGCTCAAGTAGAAACACTTTCATTAAGTAGTTACCTCTATTTTCGGTTTCTGATCAGTTTAGATCAATTGATTGATACCTCGCGTTTCTCTTTAGATGAAATGCGCCTCGGTTTTGAATTCTATGAAAAAGCAATGCGAGGACTTGCCCTACTTTATCCAGAGCAGAGCCCCTTCTGGGAGCTCTTTAATAACCTTAAAAAATCCTATTACGCTACGCTCACGTCGGAAAAAAAAGGTTCGAGACAGAAGGGGGAAATCACCCAAGCAAATTTTCAGGAAATTGCAATAGGAAAGTCTTCGATGAGCTTTGCCGCTGTATTTGCACTCGAGTGCTTACAAGATTCACAGGCAAATCACGATCATTTAATTGACTGCATTAAACAACTCCACCTAGGCTTACAATATATAGATGATATCGATGACTTTAAAGTCGATTTCAAAGAGGGCCAATGGACCTACCCCATGTATTTAACTCAAGAATACTTAAAAGAAAATGGCCTTATCGTTCAGGATCCTATTCTTATCCATAAGTATTTATATATATCAGGAATAGCACAAAAAAATATGCAATTAGCGGTAGCACATTTTGAAAAAAGTGCTGATTTAGCAGAATCTGCTGGACTTCCCTTATTTGTTAGCTTTCTAGAAAAGCAAGTGAGTAAGTGTCAATTTCACTTACAAGAAATAGAGAATCTGTTCCTAAAAACACAGATGAAAGCAGAGAAAAGCGTTGAGTTGGTGGAAGAAAACTCACTAGATTTAGCTATTCAGTCCGCCCACAACTACTTAGAGAAAAACATCAATGCATCGTTTGAATGGACTGATTTTTTAACATCTGCTGGTCAAAGTACCACATGGACAAGTTCCTATATAGGAATGATGCTCGCCGAGGTAAACAGCGTTCACCCCTTATTAAAATCCGTCCTAAAAAGAGTGAATTCACTCTCTTCCAACGCATTTAATGATTCCAGTATACCAGACGGAGATACGACTAGTTTCCTCCTTGGTTTTCAACAAACAGCTGGAATTTATCTAGATCCGAATTTGATTACAAGTTGGCATGAATTCATGGACGAGGATGGCGGATGGGTCACCTACCGGGATCAAGAGGCCTTACGCCTTAAACTCGAAATACCAGAAGAGACCTCCCTTAAAGGCTGGACTAGTTCTCATGCCTGCGTAACTGCAGCGGCTACTTATGTGTTAGCTAAGATTCCTTCCCTGAGATTAGACTATGAAATAAGCTGTCTTCATCTAGCAACGCTATTAGAGAATAAAGATAGATGGTCCTCCTATTGGTGGACGAGCGACATCTATGCGACGGCCTTTGCCATTCAAGCATTATCGCATCATCCAGGTTTTAGGCCGATCTGTGAAGCCCCTGCACTTTGGCTTGTAGGTGAACAACACTCAAGTGGCTACTGGCCTAATCCGACGACAAATGAGTCTACTGCTTTTTACACCGCAATGGCCATCAAGTCATTGATTGCCTATGATGCAACGAGCTTTCAAGATTCAATAGTCAAGGGAGTGGAGTGGTTGTTAGCCCATCAGACACAGGATGGCAGCTGGCAGACTAATCGAATTTTAAGAATTCCGGCCACGGATGTCATAGATCCCTCCACCATTACACATTGGAGAAAAAGTTCGTTTGGGGTTAATTGTCTAGTAGATGATCACAACCGAGTTTTTACAACGAGTACGGTGTTAAATACTTTGCACCATTATTCAACTGCATCATGCTTTTAAGAGAAAAAATACAAATAAAGCCTTTTGATGCAAAGCGAAATGTCCTTCAGGTAGATGAAAATAGGCATTTTCTACTGAATCAAGCGACTTCAGACTTAGTAGAAATTCTGTCCTCTTCCACTAGTTTAGTGGAGGCTCACAGCTCTTTTAATACCGTATTTAATCATTCGCTTTCTTATGAAGCTTTCACGGATTTAATTGATAAGAAATTAGGGGGCTATCGCATTTTAAAGAAGGATGCAGTCTCACTAAAACCCGGCATCCAG
>CANLVU010000135.1 GCA_947494535.1 Cytophagaceae bacterium | reverse complement strand
TAGCTTATTCTTGATGTCCTCGATGGCTTTCGCCCAGTCGGTTAACAATTGAAAGTCTTCCGAACCTTGGTTGAGTTTTTCGACGAAGGAATCTTTTTCGATCTCCAAAGCGGCCATCTCCTTTTCTAATTCCTCGAATTCCTTTTGTTCCTTGAAGCTGAGTTTAGGTCCTTTAGGTGCCGTAGGTGCTGAGGTACTTGGAGCTTTTACAGGACTTTGCTTAGCAGCGGGTTCATTCTCCTTGTTTTCTAAGGCGATGCGGTAATCCGTGTAGTTTCCGTTGAAGAAGTTAACCTCGCCTTCGCCTTCCACTAGGATTAATTGATCTACTAGATTATCCATGAAATAACGATCGTGAGAAACGAGTAACAGGCAGCCTTGGAATTCCGTTAAGAAGTCTTCTAAGAGTTGTAAGGTATCTAAATCTAAATCATTTGTGGGCTCATCGAGAATCAAGAAATTGGGATTCTTTACGAGGACGCGCATGAGTTGTAAACGCTTCTTTTCACCACCACTTAGCTTTTCCACTGGTGTGTATTGCTGTGAAGTAGGGAATAAGAATTTGCTCAAAAACTGGCTCGGGCTGAGTGATTCGTTCTTTCCGTAGGGAATGACTTCGGCGATCTCGGTGATCGTGTCGATGACGCGTTGTTCAGGGCGGAAATCGAAAGGGATTTGGGTATAATAACCCACCACTAAGGTTTCGCCGGGATCGATGGTACCTGAATCGGGTTGTTCTAATCCGGTTAGGAGTTGTAAGAAGGTTGTTTTGCCGGCGCCGTTTTTTCCCACGATTCCGATGCGATCTTTCTTCTTAAAGGTATAGGTGAAATCGTTGATGATCTTCTTGTCACCCCAGGCCTTTTTCAGGTGGTTGATTTCGATGATCTTATTGCCGAGACGGGACATTTGGATATTTAATTCCAGTTTGCTGTCGTCTAGTTTTTTGTTCGCTTTTTCTTCGGTTTCGTAGAAGGCATCGATGCGGGATTGGGACTTGGTTCCACGCGCTTTCGGTTGCTTGCGCATCCACTCGAGTTCCTTGCGGTAGAGGTTTTTTGCTTTCGAAACGCTGCTGGCATCGGATGCTTCGCGTTCCGCTTTTTTCTCTAAGAAATAGGCGTAATTGCCTTCGTAGGTGTAGATGGAGCCGTCGGCTAATTCCATCATTTTGTTGCAGACCTTGTCTAGGAAATAACGGTCGTGGGATACGACTAAAACGGTGACGTTTGGTCCGGACATGATTCCTTCGAGCCATTCGATGGTTTCGATGTCCAAATGGTTAGTCGGCTCATCCAGAATCATAATGTCTGGACTTTCGATTAAAAGTTTAGCCAGGGATAGACGTTTCTTTTGGCCACCTGATAAAGTAGAAACCTTTTGGTCGCCATCTGGAATGCCTAATCGGCTGATGATTTGTTTTGCACGTGCCTCGTAATCCCAGGCGTTGTGAGCTTCCATTAAGGCAAAGGCATCTTCGAGTTCTTTCGAATCGCCAGACATCATTGCTTTTTCGTAAGATTTAATGGCTACAGCGCTCGGTAAATCGTCTGAGAAAAGGTAGTTAAGCACTTGTTCGTTTTCGGCGAAAATAGGATTCTGTGGTAGATAGCCTACGCGAATTCCTTTGCGGATGGAAATATTTCCCTCGTCTGGCGTTTGCATTCCCATCAGGGATTCCATTAAGGTGGTTTTTCCCGTCCCGTTTTTCCCGATGAGGGCTACTTTTTCCCCTTTTTGGAGGCCAAAAAATAGTCCTTTAAACACCCATCTTTCGCCCAGGTTGCGTGATATGTTCTCTGCCGATAAATAATTCATTCGTTTGTTGTTGAGAATTCGATTAAGAATTCGATTCCATCTCTTCTTCTCTCATTTTACGCTTCAAGACACGGCCTGAAACGCCGATACTGACTTCATACAAACCAAGGAGTGGGAATGCCACTAAAAGTTGTGAAATCACATCTGGAGAAGGAGTGATGATCGCCGCCACGATAAAAATGACAATAAGGGCATGTCTGCGATATTCCCGCATGAAGGACGGGGTTAAAATGCCTACTTGCGATAGCACATAGGCTACCATGGGTAATTGAAATGTAATTCCACAGGCCAAAGTCAACATGGATAACAACGAAATATAATCGTTGATATCGAACTGGTTTTGGATCGTAGGATCTAATTTAAAGTTAGCTAGAAAGTTAATCGCCATAGGGGCAACCACATAATAGCCGAAGGCAACCCCGCTAAAAAACAAAAGGGATACCCAAAAAACCGCCCCGCGTGCCGCGTTTAACTCTTTGCTTTTCAAGCCAGGTTTGATGAAGCGCCATAATTCATGGAACATGTACGGGAAAGCAAACAATAGACCTACGATGATGGATTGTGTTAATGCCATCATGAATTGACCAGAAACCTCTCTACTTTGGAGAATAAAATCGGCCTTCTGCATGCATAAACTAGGCATATTGAAGACTTCAGCGGCTTTGCAAAGGACTTGATTGGTATAAAAATCTGTCTTCGTAGGACCTAAAATAATCGTGCTGAAAATGAATTCCCGGAAGAACCAAGCCGCCACCGCAAAGACAAAAAAGGAAGCAACAGATCGCAGAATATGCCATCTTAATTCTTCTAAATGACCTAGGAAGGACATCTCTGTGCCATCCGATGAGTCATCGTCGTCGAAATCGTCAAAATCTTGATCTGCTGCCATGTGTTATTATAGATATAATGGGAATTGCTTTACCCACTCATTTACTTCTCCTTTGATTGATTTCAATACCGCCTCGTTATCGTGATTCATCAAGGCCTTGTCGACCATCTCCACGATTTGAGACATATCTGATTCTTTTAAACCACGCGTTGTCATCGCCGCTGTTCCCACGCGCATACCTGAAGTAACGAATGGAGACTTGTCATCGAATGGAACCATGTTTTTGTTGATCGTGATATCTGCTTGAATCAAGGTATTCTCCGCTAATTTACCGCTTAAACCTTTCGGACGTAAGTCGATTAACATCAAGTGATTATCTGTACCTCCTGAGATGATGTCATATCCTTTGGTTAAAAAGGCCTTCGCCATCGCTTGCGCGTTTAACTGCACTTGCTTCGCATAGTCTGCAAACGTAGGTGTTAACGCCTCAGCAAACGCAATCGCTTTCGCTGCAATCACGTGCTCTAATGGACCACCTTGCGTTCCTGGGAATACAGCAGCATCTAAGCAGGCAGACATCATTTTCAATTCTCCTTTTAAGGTTTTAAAGCCAAACGGATTCTCGAAATCATTTCCCATCATAATCAAACCACCACGTGGTCCACGAAGCGTTTTGTGCGTCGTCGTCGTGATGATGTGGCAATGTTGAACAGGGTTATTCAATAAACCCTTTGCGATTAACGCAGATGGGTGTGAAATATCAGCTAATAAGATCGCACCTACTGAGTCTGCAATCGAACGAAGACGGGCATAATCCCAGTCACGTGAATAAGCGGATGCACCACAAATAAGTAATCTTGGTTTTTCTTTTAACGCAGTAGCTTCTACCTTATCCCAATCGATTAATCCCGTCTCTTTTTCTACGCCGTAGAAGAAAGCTTGGAAATATTTTCCCGAGAAATTTACTGGGGAACCGTGCGAAAGGTGACCACCG
>CANLVU010000134.1 GCA_947494535.1 Cytophagaceae bacterium | reverse complement strand
GTTGCCACTTTTCCATCGTACATATCGACAGCTAAGACGTTCACGTTTCCTAGCGTACTGTAGAAATGCTCTGCCTCTCTTTTGATGTGGTCATTTAATCCCCACCATTCTTGGAAAACTAAGAGTGTATATTCGCTAGGTTTGTCTGCCGGAATGTAGAAGCCTTTTGCCATCTGATCATCTGGCGTCTTGAATTCGACCATTACTCCACCTGCTTTGCTGATGTGGTGGTAAGGCTTCGGAAGTGCGTGTGATTTAATAAAGGTTTTATTGGAGGCCAAAAGCTGCATTCCGTCTTTTTTAACAAAGCAACATGAGACCTGAGAAAAGGCGAAAAAAGAGGTGAAAACGAGTGCCAGAGTTGCGATATATTTTTTCATAGCTTGATTTGAGAAATTTTTTCTTAAATGTAGCCGAAAATTTCTGTTTTGACCTAACTTTGTCCCAAACCTATTTATAGTCATTATGAAAAATACTTCGTTCGGAATTCTCCGAATCACTCTTGTAATTGCTCTTTTTGTTTCCACTCTTTCTGTTTTTGCACAGGCAGCAAATCCTATGGCAGGAAAGAAAATTTTAGTTTATTCTGCAACAAAAGGCTATCGCCACTCCTCTATTAAGCCGGGTCAAATCGCCTTATTTAAGATGGCGAAAGAAAAAGGATTTTCTGTCGATACGACAGAGAATGCGGCTAATTTCACTGAGAAGAATTTAAAACAATACCGCATAATTGTATTTTTAAATACGACGATGAACGTATTGAATGACGCTCAACAAATCGCTTTTGAGCGTTATATCCAGGCTGGCGGGGCCTATTTTGGTATTCACGCAGCCACAGATACAGAATACGACTGGGCTTGGTATACGAAGTTAGCCGGTGGTCAATTCGCCTCTCATCCGGGTCGTCCGAATGTGCAAAAAGGTAAATTTACGGCGGTAGATCGTACACACATTTCAACGGCGCACATGCCAGAAACATTCGATCGTACGGACGAATTTTACGATACAAAGAACTTCAATAAAGACGTTCATGTGTTAATAACTGTAGATGAAAAAACCTATACAGATGGTAAAATGGGGGATTTTCACCCAATGGCTTGGTACCACGAATACGATGGAGGCCGTGCTTTTTATACGAACTGGGGACATACACATGAGTCATTCGAAGAGCCTCTTGTGGTACAACATATTTGGGGTGCTTTGCAATGGTTAGCTTCAGGACGCCCGCAAGATTACACGAAGAAATTACGTTCAGAATTGCCTCCTGAGGAGAATCGTTTTAACAAAGTGGTTTTAGATCGCAATTTGGATGAGCCTACGGAATTAGCTGTGACGGATGCCGGAAAGGTGTTTTTTGGCGAGCGTAAGGGTAAATTGAAAATGTATGATCCTAAGAAGGGAAAGACGAAAGTCGTAGCTGATTTGGACGTATTCTCTAAATTTGAATATGGTTTAATGGGGGTTAATATTGACCCAGATTATAATAAGAACCACTGGATGTATCTCTTTTATTCTCCTCAAACGGGGAAAGCAGATACGGCGCAACACTTATCTCGTTTTACGTATGATGATGTGAAAGATACGTTGATTATGGATTCTGAAAAGGTTATTTTACGCGTACCAGTAAAGCGTGATGGTTGTTGCCATACAGGAGGATCGATTGCTTGGGATAAATCAGGTAACTTGTTCTTATCTACTGGAGATGACACGAATCCATTTGATTCTAACGGTTATGGACCTATGGACAATCGTCCAGGGCGTTCAGGTTGGGATGCTCGTGCTTCCTCATCTAATACAAATGATTTAAGAGGAAAGATTTTGCGTATTAAGCCTACCCCAGAAGGTAGTTACACGATTCCAGAAGGTAATTTGTATCCTGCAGGTATCTACCACGCGAAACCAGAAATCTATGTAATGGGTAACCGTAATCCGTACCGAATTTCGGTGGATAAGCGTACAGGTTTCTTGTATTGGGGTGAAGTAGGTCCGGATGCAGGTGAAGATTCCAAGAAATATGGTCCTCGTGGACATGATGAAGTCAATCAAGCGCGTCAAGCAGGCTATTTTGGTTGGCCATTGTTTGTAGCGGATAACCGTCCATACAACCAGCGTGATTTTGCGAATGATAGTACTTGGGCTACGTTTAATCCCAAAGCGCCTATCAACACCTCGCCTCACAATACAGGATTTTCTCATTTACCAGCTGCTCAAAAAGCGTTCATCTACTATCCTTACGTAGATTCTCCTGAGTTTGGTCCGGTTATAACGAAAGGTTCTCGTAATGCGATGGCAGGTCCGATCTATTATAGAGACGATTTTCCAGCAACTTCGAAGACTAAATTCCCAGCTTATTATGATGGGAAGTTCTTCGCTTATGATTGGTCACGTGATTTAATCTATACTGTTTCGATGAATGATAAAGGAGATTTCGTTCAGATGGAGCGTTTCCTACCTAATATGACTTTCTCTCATCCGATAGATTTAGAGTTTGATAAGAATGGTACGATGTACGGCTTAGAATATGGCCCTAATTGGTTTGCCGCAAGTGAAGAGGCAGCGTTATATAAAATAGAATACAACGCGGGTAACAGAACTCCTAAAGTGATGGTGACGGTAGACAAGGCGGTAGGTGCTTTGCCTTTAAAAACAAAATTCTCTTCTGTTGGAACCGTTGATTATGATGGAGATGCCATCAAATACACTTGGAATTTTGGTGATGGTGGCACAAGTACGGCTGCTAATCCAATGCACGTATTTACCAAAGCGGGTGTGTACAATGTAAGATTGACCGTGAAAGACGCGGCAGGAAATTCAAAGTCAGAGGTAATCAAAATCACGGCGGGTAATGAAGTGCCAGCGGTAGATGTCACGATAGAAGGGAACAAATCCTTCTATTGGAATGATAAGCCAGTAACTTATAAGGTTTCGGTTCAGGATAAAGAGGATGGTAGCCTAGCGAATAAAAAAATTACAGAAGATGAAGTAATGATGCAAATCGATTACTTAGAAGGATTTGATAAAACGGTAATCGCGCAAGGTCACCAGGCAAACACCTCTTTATCTGCAGGTAAGCGTTTGATCGATTTATCTGATTGCAAGACGTGTCATGCGATCGACAAAAAGTCGGTAGGACCTTCTTATACAGATGTAAGTAAGAAATACCCTGCTAGCTCACAAAACATCGACGAATTATCGAAGAAGATTATTAACGGTGGTGGTGGAGTTTGGGGAGAGAATGCGATGGCAGCTCACCCACAAGTTTCTGTAGCTGACGCTCGTGAGATGGTTAAATACATCTTAGGGCTAGCCGATAAAAAGAAAGCTTCGAAGCCAGTGGCGGGACAATATGTTCCACAAGACAAAGGAAAGCCAGGTACCTTTATCTTCCGTGCGATGTACACAGATAAAGGAGCAGGCAAAATAGCACCTGTTACGGGTTCTAAAGTCGTGACTTTACGCGATGCGAAGTTCCCTGCAGTAAGTGCAGATGCTTCCGCTAAAACGATGAAGTTCAAAATTGACGGAGTAGGCGAAATCTTAGTAGCTACAGCTTCGGGTGGATATGCTCGTTATGATGGCATCGACTTAACAGGTATCAAGAATCTATCAGTGATGGCGAGCTATATGGCTGGTCAAACGGTAGGAGGTCAATTAGAACTTAGAACAGGTAGCGTAACAGGACCATTACTAGGTACTGTGGAAGTAAATGCTACTAAAGCTTATAAC
>CANLVU010000133.1 GCA_947494535.1 Cytophagaceae bacterium | reverse complement strand
TTAAGCCTAGGAGAAAATCTATTATTTATCTGTGGTCATTACAAAGGAATTGACGAACGCATACGTGAGAAGTATGTGACGAAGGAGATTTCTATCGGTGATTATGTATTATCAGGGGGTGAATTAGCTGCTGCTGTTACTGCTGATGCGATTATTCGCTTAATTCCAGGAGCGATAGGGGACGAAAGCTCTGCTTTGACAGATTCCTTTCAGGATGGTTTATTAGCTCCTCCTGTCTATACACGTCCGGCTAGTTTTGATGGAATGGATGTGCCTGCGGTATTATTGTCAGGTCACGAAAAGAAGATTGAAGAGTGGCGTCATAACCAAGCTGTATTGCGTACGCAGACTAGAAGACCCGATTTACTAGATTAAGATGAACAAAAAGGAATCCATTTCGCTTGTTACGATGTTAGCGCTAGGAGGCTTGTACCTTATTTGGGGAAGCACTTTTTTGAGTGTTCGAATTCTCTTGGATTATTTACCTCCCTTAGTCATTTCATTTTCAAGGAATTTAGTGGCAGGGTTTCTGTTTTTAGCCTGGTCTATTTTCGGAGGTCATTGGAAGAAATTAACTTTTGAGCATTGGAAAGTACACCTCTTGGCCGGTATTTTGTTGATAACTTTAGGTAATGGATGTATGGCATTAGCCGGTTTAACCATTCCCTCAGGATTATCCTCGGTTTTTATGGCGTTTGGTCCATTGTTATTGGTGTTATTGTTTTGGATATCAGGAAGGAAACCAAGTAATCGAAAATTAATAGGAACCTTAATTGGCTTTGCTGGAATCATCTTGTTAGCCTCCCAAAAAAATTTAGCGATTCCAGGTAAAGAAATTGACTTTTACTCAGGTATGGGTTTCTTATTAATAGCTGTTTTAGCTTGGAATATAGGCGTGTTTTATATCCAGTTTACGAAGGCAAATACCTATCATTTTTCACAAGTTTGTGGAATCCAAATGACTTTTGGTGGGCTTATATTGCTCGGAATAGCTTTATTTCGAGGGGATGCACAATCTGTTGTTTTATCTGATATTCCTGCAAAAGCAATTTATGTTTTTGTTTATTTAGCGTTGATTGGCTCCATGTTGGGTTTTGGATTATTTGGTTATTTATCTAAAGCATTAGATGCTACTTTGGTGTCTACTTACACCTATGTAAATCCAATTATTGCGTTGTTTTTAGGTAATATCATTCTAGGTGAGTCTTTAAGTAGTATATTGTTGTTCGCAAGTGGTTTGATTTTATCGGCTGTCTTGTTAATTACTACGGAAAAGACCTTACCCAAATGATAAAAATTCTCCTATTCTTCCTTTTTGCCTCTCCACTTATGGCACAAGATTTTCTTCCACTTTATCCAGCAGGTATTCCGAATGCTAAATCGATAGCTAATAAGCAAAAGACTATTAAGGGAGCTGACGGTATTGAACGGATTTCAAACGTTAGTGTTCCTACTTATCGATTCTTTCCAGCACCCGGTTCTACTAAATTGACAAGTTGTGTAGTTGTTTGCCCTGGTGGGGGTTACCGAATTTTAGCCTCTTCACATGAAGGCTATGATATTGCGGCAAAATTCAATGAGATAGGAGTTTCTGCTTTGGTCTTGTATTATCGTTTACCGGAGGATTCTGCTCAAGTAGAAAAGAAATATGCACCCCTACAAGATGCTCAGTCAGCGATTGCCCTGGTTCGTGCTAATGCATCAAAATGGAATGTTGATCCTGCCAAAGTAGGTATTATGGGCTTCTCCGCAGGTGGTCATTTAGCTGCTACAGCCGCGACCCATTTTTCTAAAGATTATTCAGGTCTTCATACAGGATTGAATCTTCGTCCTGATTTTCAGATCCTTTTATATCCAGTTATATCTATGCGTCCTTTTGGACATGGAGGAAGTAAACAAAGTTTATTAGGAAAGAATCCTACAGAAGAGGAATTAGCCTTGTTTTCTAATGAGGAGCAAGTAACTGCACAGACTCCTAAAGCGTTTCTTGTACACGCCTCAGATGACAATGCAGTTCCTTTGAAAAACTCCTTACTGTACTCGGAACGATTAACTGAGAACAAAGTACCTGTCGATTTGCATGTATATGCGAAAGGGGGTCACGGTTTTGGACTAAACAATAAAACCACAAGTGGAGACTTGTGGTTCGATCGTTTAATTACTTGGATGAAAGCAAATCAATTGCTTTGAGTCTTCTTCATGACAAAGTAAAATGGAATACCTAATAGGACGATTCCTAGTCCAATGGAAGAGGAGAGCGTCTTTACCCATAACAGGTTACCTGCGATTCCCACTAATAAGAGTAAATACCCGCTGAAAAGTACCTTTTGTAAAATTGGTAGTTCATTTTGCATAATTCTTGTTTTGAATACGGAAGCTACCGTTAGGAAGTAGAATATCAAGATGGCGAAAACGGTAAAATCTAACAGCGCTCCATAAGATCCAGAGAAACATAATAAAATGGCCCAAATACCCTGAATTCCCAAGGAATATACAGGAACGTCCTTGTCATTGGTTTCAGCTGCTTTCTTAAAGAACAAACGATCGTTTGCCATTGCTTGAAATAAGCGACCACCGGCTAAGATGATACCGTTATTACATCCAAAAGTAGAGATCATAATAAATACCGCCATTACTAAAGCGCCTATTCCTCCTAAAACAGTTTCTAATGCAGCTGCTCCTAATCTATCTTGTGTGGCAAACATAATACCACGCGCATAACTATTGATACCCTCTACTTCTCCTTGTAATGGCAAAATACTTAGATAAGCCATATTTGTTAGTAAATACAACAAACATACGAGCGCAGAACCATAGACAAGGCCTTTGGCAATCGTTTTCTTCGGATCTTCAAAATCCGCACTAGCAAAAGTGACATTGTTCCAGGCAGAAGAAGAAAATAAGGGTCCGATCATCGCTACTCCGAAAAGGGAGGCTAATTCCCAGCCTCCAATGGAATGGGATGTATTTGTCGTGGTATCAACCGTAAAGGGTTCAGCAAAGAATCCTTCAAAGTGAATCCATTCATTTTGAACACCTACATATAAACCAATAACGACAAGGATGATGATAGCACCTATTTTAGTGATGGTAAAGATATTTTGAACTAAGGAAGCAAACTGAACGCCTCTACTATTAATAAAAGTTAAAAGAGCTATTAGGGACGCTGCCAAAATTTGTTGAGTGGTGATAAAATTACCCACCAATGGAGTGTCGTTTAAAATACCAGGAAAGATAAAGCCGGCATAGCGGGCAAAAGCGACTGCAACTGCAGCAATTGTTCCCGTCTGTATAACTAAAAAGGTAGTCCAACCGAACAGAAATCCAATAAGAGAATTATAGGACTCCTTTAAATATATGTATTGCCCTCCCGTTTTAGGGAAAACAGAACTCAATTTACCGTAGGCAAAAGCCCCTGTAATGGTTAAAAAGGCAGTTAAAAGCCAGGTTCCGATCCAATAGATAGGGGATCCAACTGATCTGGCCACTTCAGAACTTACTAAAAAGATTCCTGACCCAATCATCGATCCCATCACTAACATCGAGGCATCTAAAGTGTTTAATTTCTTATTCATAAATGTGTTTATTGATTAAATACAATTCCTGATCTTCATCATGAAATCAAAGAAACGATTAAAATTTCTGATTTAAGTGAAGTCTTTTTAAGTTTTTTTAAATGTAAACGTTTCCGTAAACGTTTACGGAAAAAAATTAAATAATTTCTTTGATTTTTTATACAATTATCGTCTATATTCCCTGAGTAGATAT
>CANLVU010000132.1 GCA_947494535.1 Cytophagaceae bacterium | reverse complement strand
TTCCCTGCATTCTTTCCCCAAAACTGACTATAAACCAGGCGAACTAAATAAACGAGTGCCGCTGCAAATACCAGAAAGATAATCCCGTTTTCCATATTAATCAAACCACTTGGACTGCAAAGTTCTTAAAAATTCTGAGAATATTGGCCCTGCGCCAATAATTTCACCCGTAAAAATCACCTCTTGACCTCCAGAAAAATTAGTAACCATCCCTCCTGCTTCTTCGATAATGATTTTACCGGCAGCGACATCCCAAGGTTTCAAATTAGCCTCGAAAAAGCCTTCAAAGCGACCGCAAGCTGTATAAGCTAAATCAATCGCCGCAGCTCCCATCCGTCTTAAACCCTGCGATGAACGCATAAGTTCCTTCAGTAAATCTAAATAACGGTCTTGGTAAGTGAAATCATAGTAAGGAAAACCAGTAGCTAGTAAGGACTTAGCCATTGAATTTTGTGGCGACACCTGAATAGGCTTACCATTCAAATGCGCTCCTTGCCCCTTCACCGCCGTAAATAATTCATCCCGATTAGGCTCATAGATTAAACCTAGAATGGGCTGTTTATTCAGTATTAATCCCACTGAAACAGCGAACACCGGCAGCTTATGCAAGAAATTAGTAGTACCGTCTAAGGGATCAATCACCCAATAATAACCATCTCCTACATCTGAATAATTCGACGAAGTTTCCTCCGCGATAAATTCCGCTTCTGGGAAAATCTGAGCAAGACCTTGCTTTAATTTTGCCTCGGCTTGTTGATCCACAAAGGAAACTAAATCATTTGTCCCCTTATATATAATGTCTGAGCTCGTAAACTCAGATGATTGCTGCAGAATCCATTGGCCAGTCTCTCGAACCAGCTGCGAAGACTCGTGCAATACATCAGTCAGCGATTTCATTATTTTTTGGCCACTGCCTTCACTGGTGATACAGGTCCTTTCAACCAATCCGCGATGATTTGCTGCGTCTCTTTTAAATAGGCATCTTTCGCGTGCTTATCTTTTTCTTTCGACTCCACTTTATTACCATCCGCATCTGTTGTCTCTGCTCCTGCCATCGCTTCCATCACGGCTGACGTCTCATCTGGTTTTTTCTTTTGGTCATCTAATTCCTTCTTACGCTTATCATATTGCAAGGCAATCGAATTCGTTTCCTTTAATTTCTTCCAACGCACGAGATCTTCTTTCAATTTTAACAATTCAGGCTTTGTTTTCAAACGATTTTGGAAAGCCACTTGCAAGGTCTTAACCGTTGCTGGATTCACTTTTCCTGTCTTCGTAAATGTAGTAGAGCGAATCATATCCCAAGGCAGAGCACTCGGTTGTGAACTTTCACCAAACTCCTCCGCAGAAAAAGCAGAGGGTAAAGCGAAATCTGGACTTACCCCTTTGTGCTGAGTTGAGCTTCCTGTCACACGGTAGAATTTCTCTAAAGTAATTTTTAAAACGCCTGGATTTTCTTTTTCAGAACGAACAAAACGGCTTAAATCTAAGACACTCTGAACCGTTCCTTTACCATAGGTTTGTTCTCCTACAATAATGCCGCGCTGGTAATCTTGAATGGCTCCAGCAAAAATCTCAGATGCAGATGCAGAGAAACGGTTAATTAAAACAGCCATCGGGCCATCATAAACTAACTCCGGATTCTCATCGTTTTCTTGCGTGATTTGACCTGTTGATTCTTTGCGTTGCACCACAGGGCCTGAACCAATAAATAAGCCTGTTAAATCAACCGCTTCGATTAAAGATCCCCCACCATTGTTTCTTAAATCAATCAATAAAGCATCTATACCCTCTTTCTTGAATTCTAACAAGAACTTACGCACGTCTGCCGATGTCGATTTAAATCCAGCTTCATTATTTCGTGCCCCTTCGAAATCCCGGTAGAACATAGGGATGGTGATTAATCCAATCTTTATTGTTTTTTCACCTTGTTTTTGGAACAAAATCTCTTTCTTCGCCGTTTGCTCTTCTAATTTAATCTTCTCGCGAACGATACGTACCTCCGTGGTAGGAGAACCAGTGACGCCAGAAGCGGGCAAAATCTTTAAACGGACAACAGTGCCTTTAGGACCACGAATTAATTTCACCGCGTCATCTGTAAACCAACCGATGATATCGACAAACTTTCCATCCTCCCCTTGAGCCACACCTACGATGCGGTCCTTCGGATTGACTTGCTTACTTCGGTAAGCTGGGCCGCCAGGTACCAGATCAACGATACCCACATAATCACCATCTAAACGAAGAGTTGCCCCAATTCCTTCAAAACTTTGGGCCATATCCTTATTAAATTCCTCCGCCGCTTTCGGAATCATATACGTAGTATGCGGATCGATACTTTCTGTATAGGCATTCATGAAAACCTGAAATACATCCTCTGACTTAGTCTTGGCCATGTATTTCTCTGTACGCTTATAGCGCTCCTTCAGTTCGCGTACGGACGTCGTATCGGCTTTCCCTCCGATTTTCCAGTCTACTAATTGACGTTTTAAATCTTTACGCCAAAAATCATTTAACTCTGCCTCCGACTTCGCCCAGGTTGCTTTCTCGCGGTTAGGCTGGTAAGATTCGTCTACTGTAAAGTCAACAGGCTTATCCAATTGCGCATGAATAAAGGCATAACGCTCTTTCATTCGCTTTTGATACCTATTATAAATCTGAAAGGCTGATGTTAGATCACCTAAATTCAGCGCTTCATCTATGGTGAAACGATACTTTTCTATTTCTTTCATATCCTCCTCTAAAAAGAACACCTTATTAGGATCCAATTGCTTGATATAGGAGTCAAAAATCTTAGAAGACAAAGAATCATTCACCGGAACCTTTCGGTAATGGTAATTGCTTAAAATCTCAAAAACTTTGCTTTCTACCTTGCGTTGCAGAGCAGATGGCTGTAAATCACCCTCTTGGTAACTCATCTGAGTTTGCAGGCTAGAACCATGCATATACCAAACTACCAATAAGGAAAGCGGAATGAAAATAGGAAGTATCTTCTTCATAAGTTTACTTTTCGATCTCTAGTAACTCCACTTCAAAAATTAAAGCAGAATAAGGCTTAATTGCTTGTCCACCTCCACGTACGCCATACGCTAGATTTTGAGGAACAAATAACTTGAATTTAGATCCAACAGGCATTAATTGTAATGCTTCAACCCAACCTTGAATAACGCCATTCACCGGGAAAGTGATAGGCTCACCACGTTGTACGGATGAATCAAATATTTCTCCATTGATCAATGTCCCGTGGTAATGTGTTTTCACTTTATCCGTTAAGACCGGCTTAGGACCCGTTCCCAATTTGATAATTTTGTATTGCAAACCTGATTCGGTCACCATGATGGAATCTTTCTTTTTATTTTCAGCTAAAAACTTCTCTCCAGCCTCTTTATTAGGCAAAAACTGCTTAGACTGTTCTAAAGCTTGGGCCTCCTGGTTTTTCATCATGTAAGATTGAACCACATTTTGGCATTCTTGCTCCGTCATTTTCAAAGTTGCCCCTTGTGTTGCCGCTTCGAATCCTTTTGCTACCATAGCCGGATTTAAAACAACTTTTTGAGACTTAAAGTTTTGTGCAACTAATACGCCCACTGCGTAAGAAACTGAATCTACTTGATTAGCGAATTCCTTAATTGGAACTCTCGTCACTGAAATAGTTAATTTAGGAACCGTAGTCTTTTTGGCTTTAGGCTTTGTTTGTGCCAAAGCTGATATAGACACAAGGCAAGTTAGGATGGCTATAATTTTAAATTTCATAAGATGTTTTATTTTTTCTAATCAAAGAT
>CANLVU010000131.1 GCA_947494535.1 Cytophagaceae bacterium | reverse complement strand
TTTAATTTAGATGTCATCGATTACGTATTGAAACCGATCAATTTCGAACGATTTTTAAAGGCAAGTCACAAAGCAGTAGACTACTACAAAAGCAAACAAGTAATAACGAAAACAGCTGAAGCCCCTAAATTAGAGTTCCTCTTTATTCATGCGGATTATTCCTTAATGAAAATAATGCTGGAAGATATTCTGTACATTGAGGGCTTGAAAGACTACATTAAAATCCACCTAAGAACCCAAAAATTCCCCGTTGTTTGTCGCATGACAATGAAGTCCATCGAGGAGAAATTACCCTCAACAGATTTTGTGAGGGTGCACAAGTCATTTATCGTTTCATTAAGTAAGATGGAGTCTATTCGCAGCCAAAAAATCAAAATAGGCGAGAACCACATTCCGATTAGCGAAAGTTATTCTGAGCATTTTTACCAAATCATCGGCTATCAAAAGCAATAAATTGTAACTTTGAGAATTGACCGAACATTCACGCATGTCCATTCTTAAAAAATTAGCTGGCGAAACCCTTTCCTACGGATTCAGTACCATCCTGGGGCGCTCCCTAAATTTTTTATTGGTTTTTATCCACACCGCCGCCTTTATGCCGGCTGCCTTAGGCGTTAATGTCAAACTCTACGGTTATGTAGCCATCGCCAATATTATCTACACCTACGGAATGGAAACGGCTTATTTTCGCTACGCGAAAGAGGCACCGGAACGCTATTATAATATCATTTTAACAGCGATTATCTTGACATCAGGTTTGTTTACGCTGGGCCTTTTTGTTTTCGCTGACCCCTTGATGGCTCAATTAGGCTACGAAGGAAAAGGGCAGTTTATGCGTTGGTTAGCCTTGATTTTAGCCATCGATGCGGTGACCGCGATTCCATTTGCCCGTCTACGATTAGAACAAAAAATTCAATTATTCGTCAAGGCAAAAATCGTATCCATTTTGATTAACGTGGGATTGAATCTGTTCTTTTTAGCCCTTTTAAAGCCGATGCACGAAGGACATTGGGGGCCAACTTTTTTGCAGAATCTCTATTTTCCAAGCATCGGTGCCGGTTATATTTTCTTAGCTAATTTACTGGCAAATGCCAGTCTCTTTTATTGGTTGCGATCTTCTTTTGCTGATTTCAAATGGACTTGGGATGGCACTGAATTGAAGAAATTATGGGTCTATTCCTACCCCATTATGTTCATGAGCTTAGCGGCGATGTTTAACTTGATGTTTGACCGACTGCTGCTGGAAGAATTTTTACCCGATGGATTTTACACGGGAAGGACATCCGAAGATGCACTGGGCATTTATGGCAATTGCTATAAGCTCTCCGTGTTTATGAGTTTAGCGATCCAGGCATTCAAGTATGCAGCAGAACCCTTCTTCTTAGGCTCTAAATCTGCTGAAAATTCTCAGGCCAATTTAGCCTTAGTTAGTCATTGGTTTGTGATTGTTTGCCTGATCTTGTGGGTGGGCGTAAGTTCGAATTTATTCTGGATACAAGGACTATTTTTGCGCCAGTCGATCTATTGGGAGGGCATCGGGGTCGTACCCGTTTTATTGCTCGCTAACTTGTTTTTAGGGGTGTATTATACGCAATCGGTTTGGTTTAAAAAGACGAACAGAACCTATATGGGAACGGTAATTACGGTGACTGGTCTGGCGGTGACTTTGGTGGGCAACGTCCTATTTATACCTGTTTATGGCTACATGGCCTGTGCGTATTCCTTCTTAAGCTCGGCGATCGTGATGACCCTATTGTGTTATGTAGGGGGCCAAAAATTCGACCCCGCACCCTACCGCTGGATGGCTGCTATCGTGTACATTAGTTTAGGAGTTTTAGCGATTCAATCAGGGTCAATTTTAGCAAGCCTACAAATTCCGATGATCATCAGTCAGAACATCGGATTTATTTGTATTTTGGCCTATATTTTGATCAAAGAATTCTCCTGGAAAAACGGTAAACCTAGCTTAGCTCTGAAATGAAAAGTGAACTAAAAATGCAATACCTAAATCTCAAGCTGAAGATCAGCGGGATGGTGGCGCGTTTACACGAATTTCAAGGCACACTGGTACAAAAACAGGCTGAACTCGAAGATCTCCAACAAAAACTCGCCGTTAAATCAGAGGAGCTTGCTAAATCCCAAAGACGCCTAAAAGAATTGGAGAAAAACTTTAAAAAATCAGATAATTTCGCTAAAATTGTAGCTAGTACAGATAACACAGCAGTTCCCACCGCTGAGTTGAAACAAAAGTTAGAAGAATATATTACAAAAATAGATCATTGCATTGACCAATTACGCAATCCATGAATCCTAAAATCCCTTGTAATCTAATTGTAGGCATACAAAGTATTGCCTTAAAGGTTAGTCCGGGAGAGGAGGCTTACGTACGAAATGCAGCATCATTAGTGAACAAACTTGTTCGTTATTACGAACAACAAACAAATAGCTCAGATCCCGCAGCCGTAATGGCGATGGTGGCACTCGATTTAGCCATGTGTGGTTTGAAATTTGACGCAGAACACAATTCACTCCAGGCCGACGTGCTGGAAGAAAATAGTGAATTGTTATCTCTAGCGGCCGAGTTCACGGTATAATTTTCCTTTTATTTCGATTTTTCAGGGAACTAATGTATAAACACACATTCGTTCTATATGTCCACTATATTAACTTTTATTATACCTCTTATTGCTGCGGCTGGGGGGTTATTTGCCGGGAAAGTATTCTACTCGAAGGTAAATAAAAACATCGAAGGAGATGCTCAACGTAAAGCGGAAGACATCTTAAAAAATGCAGAAATCTCTGCAGAAAATATCAAGAAAGACCGCATGCTAGAGGCGAAGGAAAACTTCCTACGCCTTCGTTCTGAATTCGAAGAAGAGTCCCAAAACAAAAAAGGAATCCTTGTAGAAAACGAACAAAAATTGCGGGAGAAGGAACGCGTTTTGGCGCAGCAAGCGGAACAACAACGCGTGGCAGAACAAGAGTTACAATCGGCTAAACAGAGTGTTCAATCGAAAGAGGATAACTACCGCAAAAAGCTAGAGGACGTAGAGAAGAAACGCGAAGAGACGGAAGCGATGTTAGCAAACCAGATCAGCCAATTGGAAAAAATCGCAGGTCTTTCAGCAGATGAAGCACGCCAACAGATCATGGATGCCCTAAAAGCAGAAGCAGAAAGTAAGGCGAGTTCTTTAGTGAAACAAGCGATTGAGGAAGCAAAATTGACGGCCACGAAAGAGGCGAAAAAAATCGTCATCGAAACGATTCAACGCACCGCGGCTGAACATGCGATCGAAAACTGCGTCTCTGTATTCAATATCGAATCAGACGACATCAAAGGTAAAATCATCGGACGAGAAGGTCGTAACATCCGTGCGCTAGAAGCAGCTACTGGTGTGGAGTTCATCGTGGATGATACGCCAGAAGCCATTATCATTTCTGGATTTGATCCAGTACGTCGTGAGATCGCTCGTTTATCTTTGCACCGTTTAGTGCAAGATGGGCGTATTCACCCAGCACGTATTGAGGAGGTGGTGAACAAGACGCGTAAGAACATTGATGATGAGATCATTGAAATCGGTGAGAAAACGGTCATCGACTTAGATATTCACGGCTTACACCCAGAATTAATTAAGATGATCGGTCGCATGCGCTTCCGTTCTTCTTATGGCCAAAACCTCTTGCAGCACTCTCGCGAAGTAGCGAAACTTTGCGCAACGATGGCTGCTGAATTAGGATTAAATGCGAAGCTTGCGAAACGTGCGGGTCTATTGCACGATATTGGTAA
>CANLVU010000130.1 GCA_947494535.1 Cytophagaceae bacterium | reverse complement strand
TGGAGTGAATATGGATGCCAATATTGCGTTGATACTTTTTTTTAATAGAGAACTAAGTGCCTCAGAAATAAGTCAAATTTACAATGACAATAAAGCAAAATACAATATCAATTAACGATTATTAAATACCACATCCAACGATCATTTAATGAAAAAAATATTCACCCTCTTATTCCTTTTGTCCGCATTCACTTCCCACGCGCAGCGGACAATTTTCGGTGGGCAGAATAATTACGTGGCGCCTGAGGTTCAAGGAAGAATAATTACTACTGATTTATTACTTTATCTTGATGCAGGGAATACAACTAGTTATTCCGGTTCTGGAACTACCTGGTATGATTTGAGTACAAACGTTAATCACGGAACCTTAGCAACTGCGAGTATGGCTAATACCGCTTCAAATCCGAAGAAATTCACATTTAATGGGACTAGTAATTACGTGAGTTTTACGCCCTCTAAACTTAATGTCCCATACACTGGAAAAACCGTCGTTGTTGCGGCCAAAATGGATCCGAATTTTGGGACTAATGTATACAGAGCGCTATTTGGAAATTCTAGCGCTTACTCACGAAATTTCAATTTTTATATTTATCAAAATGGTACAGGTTATCAACTTCACTTTGCAGATGGAGGAAATAACGCCTTCAGTAATGTTTTGACACTTGCAACGAATCAATGGTATGTATTTGCAACAACACAGGAAAATAATACGGTTAAATTTTTTGTGAATGGGGTACTGGTATCATCAACTTCAGGCCCGTTATCACAGTATCAAACATCAACCGAAGAATATGTGGGTAAAGCTGATAATTTTTGGTATGGAGATATCAATTCATTTTTTATTTACAAAAGAGGTTTATCAGAAGTTGAAATTTTACAAAATTTTAAAGCACTAAAATCTAGTCTTGGTCTATAAACTACTATGATGAAAAACCTCCTCACCTTATTCCTCTTCCTGCTAACCGCATTCAACTCCCATGCGCAGCGAACGATGTTCAGTCGGCAAAATAATTATGTGGCGCCTGCTGCGGCTCCCTTTCAGGCTCCTGCTATTATTACTTCAGGACTCATTACGTATTTAGATGCGAGCGACCCTAGCTCTTATACTGGATCTGGAACCACGTGGACTGATAAGCAGGGGATTGCAAGTGGAACGATAAATGGGGCTATCAATTATGTCTCAAATGGTAATGCGAGTTATTTTAGTTTGCCTGGTGCAGATAACGCCTACATTAGATCAAGTGTAAATCAATCCATCAAAGATTTCACGATTGTTTTTCAACCTGATTTTTCTTCATTTAATTATTCAGGAGGCCATACCTTGTTTTCAAAAGGACCGGGTGTAGATATCAGTATGCGTTTTTGGTCTTATAGTTTTATTGATCAAACTGGTGTAGTTGGTAATCCTAACAATGTTTGGGGAGTTCCAAATACGACAGATATTGTTACCTGGCAAGGAGTATCCTCATTGTATCTTAACGGCAGTAATCAAACCATAAACTTCTTCCCATTAGTGAATGGTTGGAATATTCTAGGGGGCCAAAATGATCCTTCTAATAGCTGGGGTTCTTTCGCCTATTGTTTAGGGGCGGGATATAATTCAAGAGCATTCCAAGGAAAAATAGCCGTTGTATTATTTTATAATCGAGTACTTACAGCCGCAGAGCAGCTACAAAACTTTAACGCACTTAAATCCCGCTTCGGGCTATAAATCCATACAATATGAAAAAATTAATCATCTTCTTCTTATTTTTCGCTGCATTTATCACAAATGCACAAGAATCCTTTTTTCGAGGAAATAACAATTACGTAGGGCCAGTGATCCTAGTCCCTAACCTATCAGCCACAAGCGCTGCTTCGTCCATAACGCTCACTAGCGCTACTAGCGGGGGATCCATTTCAGACAATGGTGGTGCGCCCATTACTGCATCGGGTATTTGTTGGAGCTCCACCTCTAGCACACCCACCCTTTTGGATAGCAAAACCACGGATGGGCCATTGAGTGTAGGAACATTCAGCAGTTCCCTTGCGGGCTTGACTGCAGGAGTAACCTATAATGTACGAGCTTATGCCACGAATAGTAAAGGGACTGGTTATGGCCCCGTCATGACATTTACTACACTAGCAACTCCTCCGTTTCAGGCACCAGCCATCGTGCAGGCAGGCTTGATCTTAAATTTGGATGCTGCAAACCCGGCAAGTTATCCGGGAACTGGTTCTACTTGGACCAATTTAGTAACTGGGAATGCAGTTCCTAGCTTTTCAATAAGTAGTGGAGCCTATGTAAATAATGATGGTGGAGTGATCCGATTCCCTAGCACGGGTGGTTTTGCTGAATCTACCTCAGGATTTGCAAATCTGACCAAGTTTACTGTTGAAATTTGGGTAAAATCAGCTGGAACTAAAGGAGATCAAAATCCTCTAACGAGTTCAAATTATGCACCCTGTTTATTCTCTGAAAAGGTATCCGGAGGAACCGTGAATATGGCTTTGGCTTATAATGCAAGGGCCTGGTCAGGTGCGGCTCATAATAGTTATAGATACACCGCAGCCATGGGCGGTTGGTCGACTTTCGAACCAACTACAAATTATGGATCCGATTTGAATAACTGGGTTCAAATAGTGGCTACCTACAATGGTTCTGTATTAACACTTTACAGAAATGGAGTTTCATTAGGCTCTAGACCGACAAACATAAACTTACGTGCATCTTCAGTAGGCTATTACATTGCGCATCGCTGGGATATGGCTGATGGCGTTTATGGAGACTACTCTACCGTAAATATGTACAATAGAGACTTATCCCTAACAGAAATAAATACAAATTTTGACGCGGTTAAATCTCGATTTGGTTTGTAAATCAAATTAGAACATTTAGATTCCCAAAACCCGATGGACCATGTCCCTCGGGTTTTTTCTTTAAGCCGAATGTCAATTTTCAAAGAGCAAAGCAAAAAGTTCAAAGAAGAACGATAGATAACTCTCTTTGAACTTTGGACTTTGAGCTTTGCTCTTTAAAAATACGTATTCACCGCAAACTCAAACTGCCCCATAAAAATCTGCTTGAACGGCTGAATGTTCGTCTGCTCGTAAAAAACCAGCATCGCCTTCTTGTATTCGAGCGAATCGATGGTCCTAAACGAGATGGGGCAATAGCCATTTTTCAACAGAATCGCGTTGCTGATGATCCGGGCGGTGCGCTTATTCCCATCAGAAAAGGGTTGAATATAGGAGATCAAAACCAGGACTAAAAGGGCCTTTTCAAACACATCTTTCTTAGCATTTACCAACTCACACATCTGCTCCAAAGCTTCCCTGATTTGGTATTCATTATCTAGCGGCGTATAATTCGTCCCAGAAATACCAACACGACTGTTCCGGATATTTCGGGAGATGGGTAATTCTTTGGCCAAAATACTATGGATATCCTCTATACTCGAAACCGTCAACGGGTTAATATAACTGGGATTTTGGATGATAAAATCGATCGCCTCCTTGTGATTCAGCAACATAATCGCCTCGTCCTTCGTTTTCCCCGCCGCCGTCTCTTTATCCTTTAATAAGCGCTCCGTTTCCAGCAAAGAATACGTATTTCCCTCGATTTGAGATGATTTCCAGCTTAAATCAATCGCTAATCGCTCTAACTCTTTTTTATAAACGTCCTCCGTTAATTTGGCCGTATTCGCTTTGTGTTTTTCTTGCCAAACCTGCAACGAAGAAGTCTCCCCCTCCGTAAAAAGCGTCAAATTTTTCAGCGTTTCACTAATTAAGTCCAAATTAAAAGACGCCTGAATCGCGCGCTCA
>CANLVU010000129.1 GCA_947494535.1 Cytophagaceae bacterium | reverse complement strand
TCAAGCGAAGCTCAGAGACGAAGGGATTAGGGAATGCTTCTAGAGAAACAATTGTAACTGGCTCCACCGAACGACTCATCTTACGCGATGTAGGCTGCACGAAACCTTGACGAATGACACGGGATCCGGCACTCTGCGTCCCGAATACCACCGAAGACTGACCAATCGACTGGAAATAGGTGGAACTACCTATGCCGGAGGACAGGGTCGAGATCTTCACTGGGCTGGATTGAGCTAGACAAGTGAAGGAAAGTAAGGCAAGAAACGCGATTCGAATGAGCATTTTCTTTGATTATTTGTTCAAAAAAAATGCTTTGATATTGCTAAATGGCCTAAAGTTCAGTTTTAGTTGTTCAAAAAAATAGTTTTCGAACAACAGCTATAAATCAGCATAGTTCATTAATCACATTTTTGAACTAATATTATCCTGCGGTTCTAAAGCGTCATTTTATGATATACACTTCGTTTATACTCGTCTTAATTGTTTCTCTTTTTCTATTGATTAACCACTGGCATCAAAACAAAGGGGTCGTTTATTTAGTATTCGCAATACTCGTATTTAGCCTCAAGCAAACGACCTTATTAGTACTCAATACGACTCAGGATCCGCTGGTATTAGCTACCTTAGTTGCGCATATTGATCCGTTTCATCCGCTGATAGGTCCTTTTATTATTTATTATTTTAAGAGTATTGTGAGGGGGGAATTAGTTTGGGATAAAACTTTTTTATGGTTGTCAATTCCCGCAGCTTTAACGGTCATTAATTTGCTTCCTTATTTTGCGATTCCATTTGAAAGTAAGGTGGACTACTTTCAAATGGCTGTTATAAATAGGCCTCCAATCGCCCATTTATTTCTGCCAATGAATAATCAGATCACCTTAACGATGTTGTATAATCTAGGATGTCTAGTTTATAGTCTTCGGTATTTAAGAAAGATGAAAGAGGGGAATGGAATCTACATTAAAAAGAAAGTTAGTGTTCTGATAAACCGAATTTTTATCATCATACCTATCAATGTAATTCCTAATTTAGTGTTACTGATTTTGATAACTTCGAAATCAAAACAACTGGGTCAGATTGATTTTGTAAATCCCGAACTATTTACAAACCAATCCTTATTTTTTCTGGCGCTGCTACTGCCATTAAGCTTCTTCTTAATTCCTAGTTGGTTGTATAACGAGAGGGATCCTATGTCTTTTTTGGAAAACATTGTACTTACCTGGAAGAGGATGTTTAGTGTTAATGCCAAATTCTCAGCCGAAGATCCTTTCGAAAAATCAAGCGACTATGAGCGTATACTTTCCTATATTGAAATCGAAAAGCCTTACGTCCAAACGCAATTTTCCTTGCACGACATTTCGCAAGCATTGAACATTCCACATAACCGGGTGACAACTTGTTTTAACAAACAACTAAAAGTCCCCTTTCCCAGCTATCGCAACAAATTAAGAATCGAACATGCGACTCATTTATTGAGATCCGGAACTCACTTAAATATGTCTATTGAGGGGATCGCGGAGATGTCTGGATTCAAGAGCAAATCTATTTTCTATAAGACATTTAAAGAAGAGCATGGGACGACACCCATTGATTGGATTAGGGAGAATTTGAAAAGCTAAATAAGGATTATATGTTACATACATCGCTTATTCTCGTATTATTTGTAGCGTTTTTTTTCATTGTTAATCACTGGAATCAAAACAAAGGGGTCGTTTATGTCGTATTTCTCATATTAGACAAAGCCTTGACCCAATATGCATTGCTTGTACTCAATACAACGCAGGACGCCACTACCTTTACCTTGGTTTACCATTTGTCGCCTTTAATTGTTCTCCAAGGGCCCTTCTTTCTTTACTACCTGAAGAGTATTATGAAAGGGGAATTTGTTTGGGATAAATACTTGCTGCTGCTTTCAATCCCTTCACTCCTCTTTCTGATTAATTTAATTCCATTCTACTTTTTACCCTTTGAAAGTAGGGTGGATTATTTTAGTGCACCTATTTTTAATCAAGACCTAAATGCCTACTTTTTTCTCTCACTTAAACAACAGTATTTATTTATATCTATTTATAATACGGCCTTTATTATTTACGGTATCTGGTTTATCAATAAATTGAAAGCAGCTGGTGGAATCTATATTAAAAAGAAAGTGACTGTCCTGTTCACGCGTATTTTTATTGTAACCTTTTTAACGGTTATTCCTGGTTTAGTCGTCGTGTTTTTGTTGAGTGTGAATTCAAAACAAACAGGGATGATCAATTTTTTAAACCCTGATGCGGTCAATACGAATTACTTGTATTTTCAATCGCTGGTATTGCCCTTAAGCTTCTTTTTTGTCCCTAACTGGCTGTATAATGAAAAGGAACCCCTGTCTTTTTTGGACAACTTCCTGCTTACCTGGAAAAGAGTAACTTCTGAGAATGCCAAAACCTCAGCAGACGATTCCTTCGAAAAATCCACCGACTTCGAGCGTATCATCTCCTACATCGAAACCGAAAAGCCCTACGTTAAAACACAATTTTCCTTGCACGACATTTCGCAGGCTTTAAACATTCCGCACAACCGGGTAACGACTTGCTTTAACAAGCAATTAAAAGTCCCCTTCCCCACCTACCGCAACAAATTACGCATCGAACATGCGACTTCCTTATTGCGCTCCGGAACCCACCTAACCACGTCCATCGAAGGGATCGCGGAGATGTCTGGCTTCAAAAGCAAATCCATTTTCTACAAGACCTTTAAGGAAGAACATGGGACGACGCCGGTGGATTGGATTAAGGAGAATTTGTAGTGATTCTAAATTTAGAGATGATTGAATAAAGCTCTTTTGCAATCCAAGATGGGGCAAGCATCATATCATTTTCTAACAGCGCGGGATCCTCTTTTTGTAGCAGTCCCTTTATTTTACTAGTAAGCGTTTCATCAAATTCACTTTGTCCCATTTCATCCATTGCCAGTATGATGAGAGAACTGATGGGACCCTTTAAGGCTAATTTTTTAGGACTGGCACTTTTAAAATGAATCTCATTTTCCGCTACATGGTATGTTCTGGGTTGGCCATTGGTGATGTACACATGCCTAGTAGGTACTTGCTCAGATAACCCTAGTTTATTCAACGCACTCATTCCGGTAGGCTTAATTTGTATGTGATCTCTTGATGCTATGGCATTCGCTATCATCTCTAGTGATGGCTTGATCCGTCCAATTAGATTATGGAATTGTGGAATAAAGTAAACCCCATTTGCCAGTCTTTCAATGGTATTTTCTTTCACTAATCGGGATAGAGCCATTTTAATGGCATCGTCTGTTCCGAGCATGCGAAATTCCGCAGGAAAAAAAATGTCTCCAGGGATCTTCGAATTAATCTTTTCTAGAATTGCTTGGTGTACGCTCATAAATCAAAGGTAAGTCTTTTGTTACCAATTTATATAAAAAGGTAACAAATGTTTTTTTAAATTATCAGCTTGAGGCGATTATTTTCGCTAATCGCCTCAAAAATTGCTTATATTTGAGGCGATTACACTTCCTAATCGCCTCATCATGTACAACTGGCAACGCGTTTCTTGGCCCCATTTTGAATTCGACACGAATCGTATCGAGCCGCAAATCTTTGCATTTATGCAGAAATCAGGCGAATTGAGCGGTAAATTAACTGCTTTGCCTGTAGAGGATCGGACGGAAATGATGATTCAATTGATGGTGGCGGAGGCCTTAAAGACTTCTGCCATCGAGGGTGAATATTATAGTGAATTAGATATTATGTCTTCGGTTCGCCGGAATTTAGGTTTAGCGAGTCCGTATTTGCCTAAAAACAAGGATGTCATTGGGCTGAGTGAGATGTTGA
>CANLVU010000128.1 GCA_947494535.1 Cytophagaceae bacterium | reverse complement strand
GGACTTTAAGGAAATGTCCCCTTTAAATTCTTGAAACTCCCCTATTTTCAAAGGGACTTTTTCGCTGAAGTAGGCCTGAGCAGTGATTATATTGGATTCAAAAACGAAATTTTTCAGTGGGATAGCTAACGTATCGCCGGGTGAGCGACTTAATAAATAATCCGCAGTACCTTTCCATTCATACACGTTGGCCGATTTAACATCTAAATTTTTAATCAAATGACGCTTATTTACCGTGTCTAAAATGGCTCGAGCCTTTGAAAAAGGTTTGTAATTCCCGCCTCTCAGAAAAACCAGTTTCCCTTTTGCCGGACTCACTAAAGCAGGACCAATTTTAAATTTCTCTACTCCCTCCAGCTCTAAAGAATACTCTTTGATCGAATAGATGGCTGAGGTAGATTCAATGGGAATTTCGAATTTCTGCGACGAATCCGTATTCATTTGAATGATCTGAAAGCGGTTTCCTACTAATTTAACGGTCTGGGTTTTTAGATCAATTTGTGTCTCTTTAGGCAGAATGCTTCGTACATATAAATTAGGGAAATGTACCCATTGCTGGTCGTTAAGGGGATTTAACTTGATCAAATTTTTTGCAATGATGGACGTAACCTTCACCTCACTAGCTTCCACATCAGGCTTGTAAATTCCTTGCAACTTGCCTAGTCTAAAAGTGCCCGGATTAGCTATCCAGCCCTCTTTTGTGAAATCAAACTGATCACTTTTCGTATTGGATTCCCCTTGAATTAATAAGCCGTCGCCGCTTAATTTTTTGCCGTGGATGACCATTTTTCCCTCTAATTCGACTTCTGCATTTGCAAAAAGTTTGAATCGATTTTTGGAAGGTTTAATAGAGAGGCTATCTGAATCAGGCGCCCAGGTTAGGTAATTTTCGCCCACGGTAAAGGCGGGGAAATTCGAATTTTTTGTAGGGGCTAAAAGAGTGGAGGAGCTGAAGGCTTTCAGCGAATCAGGATAGAAAACTGCCTTTTCCGTGATGGACTTTAGGTCTCCTTTTTGAAATTCCCCCACAGAATGAAGGCCTTGCTTGTCTAAAATTAGGTCTTCCTTGGTTAGAAATTTGGCTCTATTTTGGTAAATAGGCAGGGGAACTTCTTTTTTGAAATTAAAGCCAAAAGTATAATCTTCTCGTAATTTTAAGGTCACTTTCAGCGGTGGGAAAACGCTATTTTTGGAATAAAAATCTCCGGGGAAAATAGGCTGCTTCAAGGTTAAACTATCTAGTTCAAGTCTGCCCGATTTGAAATAGAAATTAGTGTCGTAAGCACCGTTTAGCCTCCACTTTTCATCAAAAAATACGGTAACGCCTTTAGGTGCTATAAATTTAGGATAGGCCGCCACCCCTAATCTACCCGCTTTGTCATTTTCTGGACTCAGAATGATAGAACCGTCTTGGTATTTAAAACGTCCACCGGCTTCCTTTGCAGCAATTTTGCCGTCTTTGAATTTGGGCAAAAAAGTCATGGAATCTAATTTAGGAAATTCAATTACGTATTTATCGAACGTAAAATCATAGCGCTGAGCCCGGAAGCGAAAATTTCCTATTTCGATTAATCCCTTAAATTGAAAGTCGCGCCCCTGTTTAAATAGGACTTGATTGTCACTCGGGTAGAGTTTTGCTCTGAGCGAATCTGAAACCATGATTTCGTTGATTCCACGCACCTTTAAGTACTTAGGTTCTAGATCAAAAGTCACAGAAGCAGAATCCCCAATAATGTAATTAGCGATGGACTCTACATAGAATTTATCAAAGTCCTTGTCCTCATATTGCACTTTCGCATAGTGCTTGCCTAGGCGGCTAAAGGAAATCAATTCTGTTTGTGGGTCGTAGTCCAAAAATCCATTTTGGATAAACTCCATAAAGCCTTCTTTAATGCTCTGCTGAGAACGATTTGCATAAAAGGCGATTTCACTCAAAGTCGCCGCCATCTTTTTTTTCTCCACAAAATACGAGTATATAATGCGGAGTGGATTGTAGGGCAGCATCCGTTGAATTCGACGTACCCTTTCAGGATCATAATAGCCAAATGATTCGACCCACACCGGTACAATGTTTTTTGCCGAAAGTCGATAGAAGTCTATTTTACTCTCTGGTATCCGAATGATGGCTAAATCAGCGGCAATACTTAGCTTGTGAGCCGCGTCATCGAACCGTATTTGGGATGCGTTCCCTTCTAAATTTTTCAGGTGAATCGATTGATCCTCCTTAAACCATTGCACTCGAACATGTTGATGACTCAACGAATCTGCCTCATTCCATTTGCTTATCCATTTAGCCTCCGGAATCTCCACTAAACTATCCCCCGTAATCCAGATCTGCTTCCCACTAAAATTAGCCACCTCTTTACTATCCTTACTGAACTTCAGGCGGGCTGTAGACCAATCATCTTTAGCCAGTAACCCCCTTTTTTGATCCTTTACGCTAAAAATCCCCGTCGCTTTCCACGATTCCTCCTCTAGTATCTCCTCCTGCGCTGAAATAAATTCATAGCTAGGGTTTTTCTTTTTTAAATAAATGACTCCTTTCCCAGCAATCGACTGGGTGCCTTTATCTACCCAATTAGACTCCAATACAGAGAATAAGCCCTTATAAAGATTTATTTCAAACGATTTAATTTCCCAATAAGAGGACTGAAAGCCTGTTTCTAACCGAATGTTCTTCCCCGTTGCTACTCGCTTTTTCGCATTCCAGCTAAACTCTGAAGGTTGAATCAGTAAACTGTCTGCTCCAGATTTATACAAAACAGAAGGATTTTGCCAAGTGTCGGTACCCTTTTTTTCTCCAATTACCTTTATTTGATAAGGCCCCGCTGCTAGAACAGTCGTTTCCATTTGTGCCCTACTAAGAAAGGGGAGCACTAACAGGAGCAGACAATAGACGCGGGTAAAATTCATTCGATGATGAAATGGAAATATAAACGGATAAAAATACATAAAATATTCAGATATTTGGGTCAAAATAATCCCTATGTCTAACGTACTTTCCCTATTCAAGGATATAAAAGCCTTCATTTTTGACATCGATGGGGTGATGACAGATGGCAATGTACACGTGCTCGAAACGGGTGAACATTTCCGCACTTTCTACATCCGCGATGGCTATGCGCTTGAAAAAGCGCGCGAGGCAAATTTCCAGATGTGCGTCATTACAGGGGGAAGTCATCCAGGGGTGAAAAAACGTTTAGAGAACCTGAAATTTCAACACATCTATTTCGGTTTAGGCGGCAAGGACAAGCTAGAAACCTATTTGGAATTAATGGCAAAATTAGGGCTTCAGGAAAATGAAATCCTCTACATGGGAGACGACATGGCTGACTTAAAAGTCCTATCTCGCCCAAACATTCTGAGCACTTGCCCTGCAGATGCCATCCCTGAATTGCATCAAGTCGTCAAATACGTTTCTCCTTTCAATGGGGGTCGTGGTGCGGTGAGAGATGTGATCGAAAAAGTACTCAAACTACAAGGAAAATGGGCTTAATCTTACCAGTGAAAGGGGTATCCCCCATTTTAGGAGAAGACAATTGGGTCGCACCTAATGCCACCATTGTGGGCGATGTGCAGACGGGAAAACACTGTACGATCTGGTTTAATGCGGTCGTTCGCGGGGATGTGAATTCCATCCGAATCGGAAATTATTCTAATATACAAGACGGCGCGGTGGTGCATTGCACCTACCAAAAAACTGTCACCACCATAGGTGATTACGTTTCAATTGCACACAATGCGATCGTCCATGGTTGCTTCATCGAGGACAATGTGCTAATAGGGATGGGCGCAATTATCATGGACAATGCCTACATCGAAGAAGGTGCTATCATCGCAGCTGGTGCCATCGTGACACAAGGAATGCGGGTACCGGCAGGAACCATTTATGC
>CANLVU010000127.1 GCA_947494535.1 Cytophagaceae bacterium | reverse complement strand
TTGAAGTGACTGTCGATGACTTTGGAGCGAGAATCAAGTGAGATAAGGAAGTTTTTGCTTCTAGAACTTACTTCAAATGATAATACAGCAGAACTAGAAACTAAGAGCGGACGCACATTTAAATTGTGCGGGCTCATGGGTGCGATGATGAAAATATCGGAACTAGGAATGACTAAAGGACCACCCACGGCTAATGAATAACCAGTGGATCCGGTGGCAGTGGAAACGATCAGGCCGTCAGCCCAATAGGAGTTTAAGTAATTGCCGTCGACGAAGGCTTTAATAGTAATCATGGAAGACGTGTCAGTCTTCATGATACCTACCTCATTCAGGCCAAAACCTTTGCCATCAAAAAAGTCAATTTCTGATTCAACAGAGACCAAACTTCTATTTTCGATGCGGTAATTTCCTTGTAAAACGGTGTCTAAAGCAGTACTGATTTCTGGGGGTGATAAGGTGGCCAAAAAGCCTAATCGACCCGTATTGATACCTAAAATGGGAATTTCTTTCGCGCCTATTTGTGTTAAGGTTTCTAAAAGTGTTCCGTCTCCACCTATACTCCAGGCCATGTCTGCTGATTCAAGCCCTTTTTCTGTGGAATAACTAGGCACATCCGCAACGGAAAAGCCGTGTTCCAAAAGATGGTTTTTAAAGAAATCGGAGAGGATGGGTTGGCAGTTTTTGGCACAAATATCCGCCCACATTTTTTCCATTAAGGGCTTGGTTTCAGCCGAAAAGGTTTTCCCGTGAATGGCTAATTTTACACTCATTATAAGTCGATAAAGCGCATTAAATGATCGAAGCGATCTTGATCTACTTCTAACTGCTCCCCAAAAACAAAGGCTTTTTCAATGAAAATACCGTGTCTTTCTAGGTTGGAAATAAGCTTGCCAAAAGTCTCCGTTTGTACTTGTAGCACCACATTGGGCTCTTGAAAAAAACTGCGCACAACGAAGCCATTTTCTTCTTCGATGATGCGAATAATCGTGCTCAAACTGTCACGAGATGCTTGAAAAGGGATGCGGATAATACCGCCATTTTTATTCTCAACGCCTGAATTTAGCAGGATGTTTCCTAGGGAACTTTTGGTCAAATAACCTCTAAATAATCCGTCTGTATTCGTGATGGCTATCAGATCTAGGCTGGGTTCATCGAACCAAGGTAGGCTTGCAAGTACATCCTCCTCCTCTTCCATTCGGAAGGTGGAAAAATGAGTCTTTAGGTCTGAAAGGGATTGTTCTGGCGATAAAGCTTGACTTAAAACTTCGGAGGATACCAGGCCTATGAAGTCTTTATTTTCTACTACCGCTAACGCATTTACACCTTGGATACGAAGCGTCTTCAGTGCTTTCGCGACTGAATCTGTCAAACGTAACACTGGTAAATCGTAATTTAGGTGTGATAGCATCAACATATTAGATGGGGTTTTGATTTAACCACTCTGTTACTATCGTATTAAATTCGTCTGGACGTTCCATCATGGGAGCATGGCAGCATTTATCAATGAATCGAAGCGTAGAGCCAGCAATTAATTGATTGAACTCATGTCCCACTTCGGGCGGGGTAATGGTATCGTTTAAACCCCAAATTAGTAGGGTAGGAGCCTTGATGTGCACAATATCTTTGGCCATATTATTACGCTGTGCAGATTTCGCAATGGCTATTATACGCATTACTTTAGGAATGCTATTCGTGATTTCGAATACTTCATCTACTAATTCTTTGCTTGCTGTTTTAGGGTCGTAAAACGTGTATTCCACGCGCTCTTTTATAAACTCGTAATTACCGCGCTTCGGATAAGAGCCGCCCATCGAGTTTTCAAAAAGCCCAGATGAGCCTGTTAAAATCAAACGTTGTATCTTTTCAGGATGACGCAAAGTATAAATCAGTGCGACATGGCCACCTAATGAATTACCTATCACACTGAAGGTTTCCAAACCTTTAAAGGCTACAAAACCTTCAATGAATTCTGTTAATCCTTCGCAGCCAGCCTCCTTAATAGGCATATCATGAATGGGCATCAGCGGGATAATGACTCTGTAATTTGACTTGAAGTGATTTATCACTCCCGCCCAATTACTTAATGCGCCGAACAATCCGTGAAGTAATAAGAGGGTCTCACCCTGTCCTTCATCAATGTAATTGTACTCTCCTTCTGCCTTGATTAGGTACTCCATTCAGGAATTTTGTATTTATAAACTGCAATTTAATAAAAAGAATGTTAAACAATTTTAATTTTGCAGTGTTTTAAAAAATATAATTTATCTATGAAACCTATCTTGATTGTTGGTGGTGGAATTGCGGGTTTGCAAGCAGCCAATATTTTACATCAAAACAACGTAGACTTCGTTTTGTTTGAAAAGCTGGCCAGCCTAGGTGGGCGAGTTTCATCCACTAAGAAAGATGGATTTATTTTAGACCGTGGTTTTCAAGTACTGCAAACCTCTTATCCTGAGGTGCAACGTTCTTTAGATTTAAAAGCACTTAATTTAAGCTTTTTCGAATCGGGTGCGATGGTGAAAGATCAAGTATTTTTTAATCCGCTTCGAAGGCCTTTTGATTTGTTTTCGTCCGATATTCTCACCTTCAAAGATGTGTTTTCATTGGCAAAAATTTGGTTCAGATTACAAGGTCTTGTGCCTGCCTTAGATGGAAATAAGCAAACAACGCAAGCGTTAATCGAATCCTATGCGTTCTCCGCTCGTTTCAAAAACGAATTCTTGATCCCGTTTTTTCAAGGGGTCTTCTTACAAGAAACGCTGACACAACCAGCTTCTTTGTTTTTCTATTATTTACAGCAGTTTTTGTATGGAAATGCGGCGATTCCAGCTGGGGGAATGCAAGCTATTCCTGATCAAATGGCCTCCTTGCTGCCCGCTGATAAACTGAAATTAAATCAAGAAATCAGCTCTTTGGATGCGAAAAGTATTACCCTAAAATCAGGGGAGGTTATCGATGGGGAAGCCGTCATTTTAGCGGTGGATTTACCGGTGGTTGCGAAGCTTCTAAAAGCTGATACTCCAGCTATTTTAAGTTCAAAGACCTTTTATTTTTCAGCAAAATCTTCAGTTAAACAACCCGCCTTATTACGTCTTGTAGGGGAGGAGCATTTACTTCATTTTACCTGTTTGACAGATGTGAATCCTGGTTTAGCACCAAAGGGGAAATCATTGTATTCCGCGACGAGCCTCATTAAAAGCTCTGAAAAAGAGGTAAAAGCTGCACTCGAAAAGCAATTGCCAGGGCAGAAATTGACGCTTATTGCCAGTTTCGATATTCCCCATTCATTGCAGCTAGTGGATGGATATGATGCGATTAGGAAATCCTCGAATGGAATCGTTTTAGCAGGTGATTATTTAGAATTCCCGTCCTTGCAAGGAGCGCTTTATTCGGGAAGAAAAGCGGCTGAAGAAATTTTGGCCAGAACCTGATTTTCGTCAAATAAAGTACGCACGATTTTTGTACCTTTGTGAGGTTAATCAAACCCCACATGAGAAAGATTTACTTTTTATTTACCGTTCTACTATTCGCTGCCTGTTCCAGCTCGAATAAGGACTATCAAAAAGCGGCATCCAATCCGGAATTTTTAATTCGTGCAGAGGTTATGCTGACCGAAAGTATCATCCACGATATTTTTGCTCCTCCGGTATCCTCGCGTATTTACATGTATGCTAGTATCGCAGGATACGAGGCTGCGATTCAGGGAGAAAAAGGCTATAAATCATTAGTAGGTCAAATCAATGGGTTTGAAAAGGTAGCTAAAGCTGAAGAGGGGAAGGAATTTTGCTATGCTTTAGCCTCTACTCGTGCATTTTTGTCAGTAGGTAAAAAATTAACGTTTGCTCAGGAAATGTATGAGGAGTTTGATAAAAAATTAGAGCAGGATTACAGAGC
>CANLVU010000126.1 GCA_947494535.1 Cytophagaceae bacterium | reverse complement strand
GGCCAATATTCTCAGAATTTTTAAGAACTTTGCAGTCCAAGTGGTTTGATTAATATGGAAAACGGGATTATCTTTCTGGTATTTGCAGCGGCACTCGTTTATTTAGTTCGCCTGGTTTATAGTCAGTTTTGGGGAAAGAATGCAGGGAATTGTGCCAAAGGCTGCGGTACCTGTGCGGCTTCTACCACTATCGATAAAATGAGCAGTGAAAGAAGCTAATTCCGGTAAAACTTTTGATTTTCAGATTATTAAACGGTTATATGGCTTTATTCAGCCTTACCGTTTTCGCTTTTGGTTTCTCGTTTTTTTAATCCTATGTATGGCGGGTATTTCTCCTGTCGTTCCTCTTTTAATTCGGTATACCTTAGATAATTATTTAGGACTTACTTTTCAGTCTGATTTGCTGCGAATGCTGGGCTGGATGTTAGGGGCCTTATTCTTGCAAACAGGTTTGCAATTTTCGACCTCTTATTTAGCTGGTTATTTAGGCCAAACCGTCATCCGCGATATACGCATTCAATTGTATGAGAAGATCGTTAATCTTCGGTTGGCCTTCTTTGACGCTACTCCCATTGGACGTTTAGTCACACGGACGGTTTCGGACATTGAAACATTGAATGATGTATTTTCAGAGGGTTTAGCCTCTATTGCGGGTGATTTATTGCAATTATTCTTGATTTTAGGGGTCATGTTTTACGCGGATTGGCGCTTGACTTTGATCATCATTGTGACCGTCCCCTTTATGGTCTTTTCTACCTACGTATTTAAGGAATATATCAAGAAGTCGTTTAATGAGGTTCGGACCGCTGTCGCTAATTTAAATTCGTTTGTGCAGGAGCATATTTCTGGGATGTTAATCGTCCAAATGTTTCATGCCGAAAAGCAAGAATTAGTTAAATTCAATCGTATCAATGAAGAGCACCGTGACGCCAATATCCGAGGTATTTTTGCATATTCGGTCTTTTTCCCTGTGGCTGACGTCATTGCAGCGATAGGCACGGGGCTTGTGGTTTGGGTGGCTTCCACTTATATCGTGAAAGAGGAAATGGGAGTGGGGACTTTGACTGCTTTCATTATGTTTATCAACCTTTTTTATCGTCCTATTCGGATGCTGGCAGATCGATTCAATACCTTGCAAATGGGAATTGTATCGACGGAACGAATTTTGACGCTGTTGGATTCGACGGATTATATCCAAAATAACGGAACGATTCAGGCGGATCACATCGAAGGTAAAATTGAATTTTCGGATGTTACTTTCGCATACCAGGAGCCAGAATGGGTAGTTAAAAACGTGAGTTTTACCGTGGAAGCAGGAAAAACCTGTGCAATTGTGGGAGCGACTGGCGCGGGTAAATCATCTATAATAGGTTTGTTAGGCCGTTTATATGATTGCCAAAGTGGTGAAATCAACATCGATGGCGTCCCTTTAACTTCCTATGAAATAGGCTCTTTGCGAAAAAATATTGCTGTGGTTTTGCAAGACGTATTCTTATTTAGCTCTTCCATCGCTTATAATATTCATTTAGGTGACGAATCCATTACCCAGGAGAAGATGGTGGAAGCAGCTAAGGCAGTGGGAGTTCACGATTTTATTCTTTCCCTGCCAGGTGGCTATGATTATGAGGTGAAAGAACGAGGTGCTACCTTAAGTGTAGGTCAACGACAGTTGATTTCTTTTGTGCGTGCTTTGGTCCATAATCCAAAAATTATTGTCTTAGACGAAGCCACATCTTCTGTTGATTCTGAGACGGAAGTTTTAATTCAGCAAGCCATTTCAACATTAATGAAAGGGCGCACTGCAGTCGTGATTGCCCATCGCTTGTCTACTATTCGAAATTCGGATCAAATTTTAGTGATGGATAAAGGAGAAATTAAAGAAAGGGGCACCCAAGAGGAATTAATGGCAATGGATGGTTTATATGCACAACTCTATCATTTACAATTCAGAAAATAAACGTATCTTTACGGGCTTATGAATTTGAAAAATAAAATATTAATTGCTTTAATCGCCTTAATCGGTTTAAGTGCGTGTGGAAAGTTTGAGAAATTCAGAAAGAGCGCTAGCGTTCCTTCAAAATACAAAGCTGCATTAGATTATTTCAAAAAAGAGGAGTTTGACAAAGCAGGAATTCTTTTTGATGAGGTTTTACCTTTATTGACTGGAGATTCTACTCAAGAAATGGCCACCTTTTATCAGGCAAAATGTGACTTTGAATTAGGTAATTATACAGTAGCAAATACGCATTTTAAGCGTTTTTCTGAAATTTTTTCACGCTCTGAATTCGCAGAAGAGTCAATTTACATGGCTGCCTTTTCTATGTATAAAGATTCGCCTACATTCAATCTCGATCAAACAGGGACTTTATCTGCCATAAACGAATTGCAGAGTTATTTGAATAATTATCCTGATTCAAAGTACCGCGAGGATTGTAGTATTATGATTAAGGATTTGCGTAAAAAGCTAGAGAAAAAAGCCTACGAAAAGGCAAAGCTTTATAACAAAACATCGCTCTTTAATATTGCTTCATTGAAGTCTGCTGTGATAGAAATTACGAATTTCCAACGTGACTTCCCGGATTCTGATTACAATGAGGAGATGGCCTATTTAAAGGTTGTTTCACAATATGAATTAGCTAAAAGTACGGTTGAATTCAAACAAAAAGAACGCTACGAAGATGTGGTTAAATTCTATTTAGAATTTATCGATAAATATCCTCAGAGTTCGTTTTTAAAAACCGCTGAAAAATGGTATTCAGATAGCCAAGGTGAAGTAATTCGCATCGCCAAACTAGAAGCGGAATACAAGGCAATGCAAGAAAAAGAGAAATCGAATACTTCGAAAATTGCGACCAGCCCTCAATAGTATTTGTTAAAAATTAACGTTAAATTTGCAATCTTAAATTATATAGAGATGTCTAAGACACCAACAAATCCATCCATCATTACACGTGATGTAGACAAGATCGCTGCTAAAACTGGTAACGTATACGAATCAATTACCATCGTAGGTCAACGTGCTCGTCAGATTTCTAGCAAGATGAAAGAAGAATTGTCAGGTAAATTATCTGAGTTTGCTTCTTCAGTAGATAATTTAGAGGAAATTTTCGAGAACCGCGAGCAAATTGAAATCTCTAAATACTATGAGCGTATGCCCAAGCCATCCGCTTTAGCGATTGATGATTTTTTAGCAGATAAAATTGATTTCAGAAACCGCGAAGACGGTACAACTGAAAACTAAATACTCATTTGATATTAATAGATCGATCATGAAATCTATTCGATTTCTGTTCATATTTATGTTAAGTTCTTGGGCTGTTCAAGCTCAAGAACTTTTAACTTCTATTAGTATCAGTACCGAGCAATTACAGCTCGATCAGCAAAGAGGCGGTTCTAATGTCTATGCTGAACTACAAAGAACCATGCAGGAGTTTATGAATGGCCGCAGATGGTCTTCAGACAATTTTTCACCTGAGGAAAAAATTAAATTAAATATCAATTTACTATTAACGAAATCCTCTGCTCAAGGGGATATCGAAGCGACTGCGCGTGTTCAAGTCTTGCGACCGGTATTTGGGACTTCTTATGAAACGGTCTTATTGAATTTTGTGGATAAAAATTTCAATTTCAAATACCAATTAGGAAATCCCATTACGTATAATGATAATGGTTTTACAGATAATTTAAGTTCTCTAATGGCCTATTACGCCTATTTAGGGCTTACATATTCATATGATTCTTTTGGAGCGAGAGGGGGTGAGCCCTTCGTTCAGAAATTAAATAATTTGACCAATTTAGCTCAAAATTCAGGATCAGGTTGGGGTGTCATGTCAGATGTCCGAAGCCGCATAGGCGTGTCAGAGAATTTGATTAATCAAAACCTGCAACCGATGCGTGATGTCTATTATGATTATCATCGCTTGTATTTGGATAAAATGACTGAAAATCCGG
>CANLVU010000125.1 GCA_947494535.1 Cytophagaceae bacterium | reverse complement strand
TCCTTGTCTCTCTCAGATACGCATTTAATCAATTTATTTTATGATCTAATAGCCTCATTAGGTATGTTATTGAGTACCATAGTATATTATAAAATATATTCGAAATCTAAGAGATCTGAAACCATAGAGGATATTGATCGATTTATCTCCATTAAAAAAATAGTGTCACTTTTGATGATTGTGATTTTATTCTGTTTAAGCTTCTCTAGCTTTAGTTTGTGGATATTTGATTCCTTCGTGGCATTTCAATCAAATCAAAATTACCCTAATCCCAACACCGTTTTTTACAGTGAGTTTTTCACTGTGATGATTTTTGTGGATGTATTTTTACTGTTAGTTTCATTCCTATACCATTTCTCTTTTTTCTCTATTTTTAGAAATGCAAGTTTTATTATCACTACCATTTTGTTAAGGATGTCTTTGACCTCTGAAAGGCCAGTTAATTATCTCTTGATTTTTGTTGGTTTTGCTTTTTCTATCGTTTCCTTTTATTTCATAAGTAAAAGTAAAACGATTACTACTCAAGAAAAAAGCTAATAATTTTTTATGATCAGAATCGCTTTCGATTCCATTTATGCGCATGAATTACCGGAAAATCACCGGTTTCCCATGTTAAAATACGAGTTAATTCCTGCCCAATTAATCCATGAAGGGACCTGCAGTCCAGAACAATTTTTCTCGCCTAAAGAGTGCGCTGAGGAAGTAATTCTGTGGACACATGAAAAAGAGTATCTAACTAAGTTAAAAGAACAATCACTTAGTCCATCGGAACAACGCCGCATAGGTTTTCCGCAATCAGATCAGCTTGTCCGCCGGGAGTTAATCATCACTCAAGGCACCATTGATGCCTGTCATTTTGCCCTCGAATCTGGAGTTTCGTTAAATGTAGCGGGTGGCACACACCATGCCTTTGCAGACAGAGGAGAGGGTTTTTGTCTTTTAAATGATATGGCTGTTGCATCTACTTATTTGTTGAGGCGCGGTTTGGCCCATAAAATTCTGATAGTTGATTTAGATGTGCATCAAGGGAATGGCACTGCCGCTTTAATGCAATATGAATCGCGTGTTTTTACTTTCAGTATGCACGGAGCCACAAATTATCCTTTTCACAAAGAGAAATCGGATCTCGACATTGGGCTAGTAGATGGTACAGATGGAGACACTTATTTATCGATTTTGACTGAAACACTGCCGCGATTGATAGAAGAGGAAAATCCTGATTTTATTTTTTACCTGGCCGGTGTGGACATCTTAGAAACAGATAAGTTAGGTCGATTGTCTGTGAGTTTGGCTGATTGCAAGCAACGTGATCGTTTCGTTTTCAGCTTATGTAAACAGCATCAAATACCTGTGGTTGTTGCACTGGGTGGCGGCTATTCACCTGACATAAAAGATATCGTGGAAGCCCACTGCAACACGTTTCGATTGGCGATGGATTTGTTTAGTTAGTCCGATTATCTATTGGCCTTATAAACTCGAATAAAATTACCCCCTAACACCTTGCTGATGTCTTTGTTCGAATAGCCTCGCGCGATTAGAGCCTGGGTAAAAAGAGGATAATCAAGTACTGTTTTCAGCTGCTTAGGAGCCGAATTAATACCATCAAAATCAGAGCCTAATCCCACGTGATCTACCCCAATGAGTTTTACGATGTGGTCAAAATGCTTCATCAATTGTTCTAGGTCTGGTTTGATGGCTCCACTTTCTTGTGGGTATTTATCTGAAACGACGGTGAAAGCATATTCCGTTTGTATACCCGATTTGATTAAGGAGTCGATTTCAGCGGCATGATTTTTACGAAAGGCTGCATCTTTTTTGGAAAAATCCATATCCACAAATCCAGAAAAGAAGTTCAAATGGATGACTCCTCCATTCTTACCGATGGCGATTATTTGATCGTCTTTCAGATTTCTAGAAACGGGACAAATGCTGTAAGCGTTGCTGTGAGAAGCAATGATAGGTTTTTTCGTCGTACTGATGACATCCCAAAACGTCGCCTCACCCACATGCGAAACATCCACGATCATGCCCAGCTGGTTCATTTTTTGCACGACTACTTTGCCAAAATCTGTCAGCCCCTTCTTCCCCTTAAAATCCGGATTTTTCTCATCCGCATGGGAGCTCGCCCAGCCAGGAGAATTATTCCAAGTCAGGGTCATGTAGCGAACCCCGCGGTTATAGAATGTCTCTAGTTTCTGCAGATCACCATCGATCATGTGCCCGCCTTCGACGCCAAATTGCGCTACTAACTTTTGCTCTTTCAAGGCACGCTTGATGTCTTTCCAAGTTTTGGCAATCACCATTTTATCCGGATTTCTCGCTGCTATCGCATACAAACTATCCATCTCGCGCATGGCCCATGCATAAGGATTCGCTTTCTGTCCGTCACACCAAACCGAAAACAGCTGGTAATCCACCCCGCCCTTCTTAAATCGCGCTAAATCCGAGTGATTTATCCCACTTAAATCCTGATCTAATGACACATTCTTCTCTATGCAGGCCGTCAAGCAATCGTTGTGGGTATCGACCAAAATGGATTTAAAATGGATGTCTTGCGCGAAAGTGGCAAAAGAAAGGAAGAGAAAAAGGTATTTCATGGGTTTAATTAATTGCGTTTCAAATTATCAGTTTTATCTGGATATACAAAGTAGGCGCTATAAATCAGGCATTACTAATTTGTTTCATATATATTTGCCATTGGTAGATGAGTGGATTGTTTATGATAACACGAGTGTTCTTCCCGTGGTAATTTGTCGTAATGATCGAGTAAATGGACTTCAAATTAAAAATCTAGCATTATGGCAAATACTAAAACAATTACGGTAAAGGCCTCCATGTCTACTTTAGATAAGATTGAAGAAGGCATGAAACTCGTAAAAGCGGACCTCATTGCCTTCAAAAAAGCGAAGAATTCGGAATTAGTGGTGATGCAGGGCGATAAAATCGTTCACATCAAACCGGAAGACATCCCTAATTAATTTCATTTAGATGACCACCTGGAAAACAACGAATCAATCCCTCGAGAAAACCTTCGAATTCAGCACTTTTGAAGATGCGATGCAATTCATGCAGGACGCCACTCCTTTTATCAGCAAGACGGATCATCACCCCACTTGGTCGAATACCTACAATCGGGTGCAGGTAACCATTACAACACACGATGCTGGTAATCAGGTGACTGAGAAGGATCATGCATTAGCGAACTATTTAGACGAATTATATACGCGATGAAAAAATTACTAGTATTCTTATTTTTAGGCCCATTTATACTAAATGGACAACAAAAATCGACAGACGAAGACCTGATCAAAGCCGTCATATTAAAAACCTTTTCTGCGATGAAAGCCGTGGATTCTGTTGCATTGAAATCGTGTTTTACGAGTACTGCTTTATTGCAAATTAGTCAGATGAGGCCGGAAGGAAATACCGTAAGAGATCTACCGGTATCAAAATTTGTCCAAAGTATTTTGTCCAGAAAACCCGGTGAAATGGATGAGCGCGTGCTTTCTTGGGGTCCTGTCTTAATTGATCATGAAATTGCAACCGCTTGGGTTCCTTATGAATTTTACCTGAATGGGAAATTCTCACACAAAGGTGTGGATGTTTTTTTACTCGTAAAAACAGGCAATGAATTTAAAATTCAGACGCTCTTATATAATATGCAGAAGTAGTCCCTATGAAAAAAATACTCTTTGTTTTAGTAGCGTTTGCTGCGTTGAATGCTTCGGCCCAGAAGGGAGTCTATTTTCCGTCTGCTAAAAATTGGGAACATAAGTCGCCTGCTTTTTTCAACATCGATACGAATAAGGTGAATGAGGCGGTGAATTTTGCCATCGCACATGAAACATCACAGCCGAAGAATTTGTGGCTTTCTCAAGCCATGCAATTTGGGAAAGAACCGTTTTCAGACCCGATTGGGCCAATGGCGGATCGAGGTCCATCGGCTGGAATCATCAT
>CANLVU010000124.1 GCA_947494535.1 Cytophagaceae bacterium | reverse complement strand
AGTAGGTGATGGCGATGAGGGGGAAGATAAGATTGGGAAGATGGCCAAACTGGAAAAGTTAGAGCCGATGGAGATCGTGCATCGCTTTACCCAAGATTTCCACCAAGTATTAGAAAAATTCAATGTCTTGCCTCCGAGCATCGAACCTACGGCGACAGGGCATATCGTGGAACAAATAGAGACCACAAAATCCTTAATCGAAAAAGGATTAGCGTATGAATCCAATGGTTCGGTATATTTTGACATCGAGACTTACAATAAAAATGGCGGTAACTACGGCCATTTATCTGGCCGCGTGTTAGATGATTTATTAACTGAGACGCGGGACTTAGATGGCGTGGGCGAAAAGCGGAATCCCTTGGATTTTGCGCTTTGGAAAAAAGCGGCACCGGAACATATCATGCGCTGGCCATCCCCCTGGGGAGAGGGTTTCCCAGGCTGGCACTTAGAGTGTACCTGCATGAGCCACAAGTACTTAGGAGACACCTTTGATATTCACGGCGGCGGAATGGACTTAAAATTCCCGCACCACGAATGCGAGATTGCGCAGGCAAAAGCGGCTTATGATCGCGCTCCAGTTCGCTACTGGATGCACACGAATATGTTAACGGTGAATGGCCAAAAAATGAGTAAATCCCTCGGAAACTCCTTCTTGCCCTCTGAATTATTTGCTGGTAGCCATGCCTTATTAGAGCAAGCTTACAGCCCAATGACCGTGCGATTCTTTATGTTGCAGTCACAATACCGCAGTACCTTGGACTTCTCGAATGAGGCCCTAAAAGCAGCTCAAAAAGGCTATAAAAAGATCGCAAACGGGTTACGCATCGTTAAGAAACTAGCTTATCCAACCGATATCAAGTCTACTCCAGATCCCGACCAAGAAAAGGAAATCAATGACGCCATTCAAGGCTGCTATGATGGAATGAACGACGATTTGAACACGGCGGTAGCGATTGCGCACTTATTTACGTTGTTAAAAAAGATCAACTCTATTTATACAGGTGGCGTAGCTTTTGAATCCATCTCGGCTGAAACATTTTCGAATTTGCAACGTTCATACGTCAGTATTTTAGAAGATGTTTTAGGGCTACAAGAAGAAATACCTGCAGAAATGAATGGCTTGACCGATGAACTTCTTCAGCTTTACAAGGGTTTCAAGGAAAGTAGACAATATGATAAAGTAGACGAGATCCGCGGCGCCTTTAAATCTGCTGGTTTATTGATTAAAGACATGAAAAACTCCATTGATTGGGGATACGAAGAATAATATGCTCAGAAATTTAACACCCACCGTACGGAATTTAATTTTCATCAATGTAGCGATGTTCCTAGGATCGTCTTTCATTCCGGATGAACTATTCGCCTTGTATTTTTTTCAATCCAGTAATTTTCATTATTTCCAAATCATCAGCTACATGTTCGTGCATGCGAATTTTATGCATTTGTTGATGAATATGTTTGGGCTTTATATGTTCGGATCCATCTTAGAAAAAATCTGGGGCGGTCAGCGTTTCTTATTTTTCTATCTTTTCTGTGGAGTGGGCGCAGGATTATTACACGAGGCGATTCAGTATTTTCACGATTACGCCAGCATCCGAAAGGCCTTGGAATTAGCCCTGGCGAATCCCAATACCGATTTCATGTTAGATTATTTCAATCGATTTGGGGGCAGCAATTCCATGAATGGGGGCATGAATGCCACAGCTGCAATGCAATTTTATAGTGAGTATACGACCCAAAACCCGGTGGTAGGGGCCTCTGGAGGTGTTTTTGGAATCTTGATGGCCTATGGTTATTTGTTTCCTAACTCTGAGATGTTCGTCTTCCCTATCCCCATTCCGGTGAAAGCGAAATACCTCGTGATGGGCTTTGCCTTTTACGAACTTTATGCAGGGAAATCAGCGGCTGATGGGGACAATGTAGCCCATTTTGCTCATTTAGGTGGGATGCTATTCGCGGTGATTTTATTGTTGATTTGGAGACAAAAACGCGACAGTTTCTATTAAGATGCGGAGCATTCTCAACGATATAAAGACCATTATTCAACAACCCGGACAAGGCTTGATGAAGATCATTATAGCCAACGGAGCCATTTTTGTGGCTTTGATGATCGCTCGGGTCGGTTTATTAATAGCTGGAAAATCGGAGTTATTTGATTCTTTTTTTACGCAAGTCTCCCTGCCATCTGCACTCGATTTGCTTATCCAAAGACCCTGGAGTCTACTTACTTATTTTTTCTTGCACATCGAGGTATTCCACCTCATTTTCAATATGATGTTCCTGTATTGGTTTGGTATCATTATCCAGGATTTCATTGGAAATAAACGACTTGTTCAGCTCTTTTTTTATGGCGGATTAGCAGGTGCAGTAGCCTTTCTTTTAGCGATGAACACCGTGAGTTTTTTCATTGCCAAAGGTCCTAATTTCCTAAATGGGGCTTCAGCGGGTGTTTTTGCCGTGGTGGTCGCCGCTGCGACGATTCGACCTAACTACCAGGTGCATTTGTTTTTATTAGGACCGGTTCGAATTAAATACATATCTGCATTTTATATTCTATGGTCCTTTATTGAGACAACTGGGTCAAACGCCGGTGGAAATATTGCGCATTTAGGTGGGGCTATCTCAGGATTCATTTTTGCCAAAAACTTTTTAGCCCTATCCCGTCCTCAAGCTATTTTTGAAATTAAAATAAAAGAATTTGCACAGGTAGTTAACCAGCAATTCCAATCAAAAAAAGAACCCGAAACGGTGCCGGAGGAAGAGCTAAACTCTATTTTGGACAAAATATCACAATCCGGATACGACAGTTTGACGGACTACGAGCAAAAAAGATTATTCAAAGCGAGTCAAAAAAATGACTAAGGCTTAAAAACATTTTTACCTTTGTAAGGTTAATCTTTCACTATCATTACACAAATCTATGCAATTTGAAGCCGGTCCTTTACTTAGCAAAATCACCACTCCGGAGGATTTGCGCAAGTTGCCGAAATCAGACTTACCTCAAGTTTGTGAAGAATTGCGACAATTTATTATTGATAATGTTTCGGTGAATGGTGGCCACTTTGGTGCCTCTCTCGGTGTAACCGAGTTAACTGTCGCCTTGCATTATGTGTTCAATACGCCAGATGATCAATTGGTTTGGGATGTAGGACACCAGGCGTATGGACACAAGATTTTAACTGGACGCCGCGAAAATTTCCATACAAACCGATTAATCGGAGGAATTTCGGGTTTTCCTAAACGTTCTGAAAGCGAATACGATACCTTTGGGGTAGGGCACTCCTCTACTTCCATCTCAGCTGCACTGGGAATGGCTGTGGCTTCAGGATATAAAAAAGAAACACACAGACAACATATCGCCGTTATTGGGGATGGATCTATGACGGCGGGGATGGCTTTCGAAGCCATGAACCATGCTGGCGACATCCCGAACAACATGTTGATTATCTTGAATGATAATTGCATGGCGATTGATCCGAATGTGGGTGCTTTGAAAGAATACCTAACGGACATCACTACCTCACACACCTACAACAAGGTAAAGGATGATGTGTGGAATTTATTAGGCAAGATGTCTACTTTCGGAAAGACGGCGCAAGAAATTGTGTCGAAGATCGAAAATGGACTAAAAGCCACTCTATTGCATCAAAGTAACCTGTTTGAATCATTAAATTTGAGGTACTTTGGCCCTATTGATGGTCACGATATCGACAATTTAACCACGGTTTTAAACGACTTAAAAGATATCCCTGGCCCTAAGATCTTGCATTGCATTACGACTAAAGGGAAAGGTTATTCGCTGGCTGAAAAGGATCAAACTTTATGGCACGCGCCCGGAAAGTTTGATAAACTTACAGGGGAAATTCACAAAAAGACCTTTGACGATCCGCAGCCACCTAAATACCAGGAGGTTTTTGGCCATACCTTATTAGAATTAGCAGAGAAGAATCCGAAAATCATGGGTATCACACCTGCGATGCCATCAGGATCTTCGATGAATATTATGATGCGGGCGATGCCTGATCGCGCTTTTGACGT
>CANLVU010000123.1 GCA_947494535.1 Cytophagaceae bacterium | reverse complement strand
GCAATACCTGGAATCATCACGACTTCACTTACTGGAATGTCTTTTTGAATGGCTGAACCAAAACGGACTTTCAATGTCTCCGCGTGATCACGGGAGATATCTAATCCGGATTGAATATCATCTGTTAGTAAATCGCCTCCCCAGTTTAACACAGTGGCGTGTTTTAAACGGTTGTTTTGGAAAATACTAATCTCCGTAGTTCCACTTCCCAAATCCACTAATACAACCCCCTCTTGCTTCTCTTCTTTATTTAAAACTGAGCTTGCCGTGGCCAATGAACTGAAATACACATTTCCCTTCTTCAAGTGCTTTGTCTCTGCAGATTTCAAACATTGTGTTAACAGGTCATTCTTGCTTGGATTCGCAGAGATGAAGACGAAATCGGCTTGAATTTTTTGGCCAATTTGACCAATGGGATCCAACGTTTCTGGCAAATTTCCTACTTTAAAGCCAATCGGTAAGGTATGTAAAACACATGGATTTTTGTCTGCAAAAGTACGTTTAGCTTCCTCAAAAAGGCTCATCACCTCATTGTTAGAAACCGCTTCTCTTTCATTTTTTCGTATTTTAGATAGACTGAAAGGCTGAACTTTAATGTGTGATCCTGACAAGTTCGACGCAAAGAAATGTTCCGAATTTTTTCCGTCTAAGACGTGTGAAATTTGGTTCATTGCCTCTGAAATCGCAGCAGTTGTTTTATTGATGTTGACAATCTCTCCATTCAGCACATTATTGCTATTTACGGAAGATCCTGTGGCTAAAATCTCTAATCGGCCTCGGTCGTTTTGCTTGCCTGCAATCGCTCTCACATAGGAGCTTCCAACATCTAAACCGATAATTAAGTCGTTACGCATTATATATTTTTTGTAGAACGGATATTAAATTAAAACATTTGGGCATTATTCGCAAATAAGCTGATTCTTATATTTCAGCTGCACCCAGCTGTATTTATTCCAGCCTTTATTCGGGATAATTTTTTGATAGAATATGAACAATTTTTTAAACTTGTTTTCGATATTGATAGGTAGTCCAAAATCTATTCTTGTCGTTCCTATGGTCGGAATTAGCACGATGCCACCGTCTTTAGCGACAATAATTTGGGAGATCTGAGCTTTCCAAAATTCATTATTTTCTATGAATTGGAAAAATGGAATCAATGTCTTACCTCGCTTGTCCTGTAAGTCCCTCTTGCCATCAAAGTAAGCGCCTCCAGTGACTATAATTCGGGGAGTAAATAAGGGGCTGGTACCGATGAATTTCCCATCCTCTGATATGTATTGATCTGGATAAGGAGAAGTTCCTACGGTGGAACGTACGATTCTGGCGATAGGTTTATACTCTTTTACAGCAACAGAGATTACTCCACTGAAATCATGGTGTGCTTCGCAGGATTTTACCAGGGGTATCCGTTTAATTCGTTCCTCTATTTTACGTAGGGAGATTTGCGAAATAGGTTTGTCTAAAAAGTATTCTGTCCCTTGTTCAGATACCATTAATTTGATGTCTTTCTTGCTTAAAAGGGCTTTCTCGTTTTCTGAGTCCAGTGTAATTTCTACTCCTTTGCAAACGACTTCATTAAAGCTGATCTCCGCAAATACGACAGCAGATAGCACCAGGGTGAATAGAATTACCATCCCGATTACTTGCTTGATTAATGCCGCGTTTGCCTTCATTTTGAAAAATTATACTAAGATAAGCTCAATTTTAAATCATTCAAAAGAAGATCGATATCTCCGGCTCCCATCGTCACTAAAAGTTTCGGTTTTTTAGCGTCGATCACTTGCAATAAGTCCGTTTTTGAGATGACCTGTTTATCTTTCAGATCGATTTTACCTAATAACCAATCCGAAGTAACGCCCTCCATCGGTAATTCACGTGCTGGATAAATGTCTAAGAGATAGAGTTCATCGGCGATAGCTAGGCTTTTGGCAAAGTCATCGATAAAGTCTCTGGTTCTAGAGAATAAATGCGGCTGAAAAACGGCCGTTATTTTTTCTCCCGGGTAAAGGGCCTTAATCGAATTTAGGCAAGCTGCAATTTCCGTAGGGTGGTGCGCATAATCATCGATCATCACGTGCTCGTCTGATTCTACATGGTATTCGAAACGACGTTTCACGCCCATAAACGAGGCAATTCCGGCTTTAATCTCTTCACCTGTTACACCCACCTGCATGGCTAAGGCTGCAGCAGCTAGGGCATTTTCGATGTTATGGAATCCTGGAATACGCATCGGGATATTAAGCACCTCGCCTCCCGGGTAGCTCATGTCAAAAATCATTCGGTGATCTTCAATCCGGATGTTATGCGCCTTGAAGTCGCCTGTATCAATGCCAAAAGTAGATTCACCCAGCTTTGAGCTCAATGTTAAGCCTTTTTTCTGGATGAAAAAGCCGTCTGACTTGATTTGGTTGACAAACAATTGGAAACTCTCTAAAACGGAATCACCATCTCCATAAATGTCCAGGTGATCCGCGTCTGTCGAAGTTACGACTGCTGCTTGTGGATGTAAGGTCAGGAAAGAGCGATCGTACTCATCTGCCTCGACCACACAAACGATATTTTCTTTGGAGTGGTTGGGGATGAAGTTGGTTCCATAATTCACCGTAATACCACCTAAAAATGCGGTAACATTTTTCTTAGCGCTGATTAACAAATGGGTTAATAGCGACGAAGTCGTCGTTTTCCCATGGGTTCCAGCTACCGCAAGGGTAGGGATTTGTTGGGTAATCCAGCCTAAAATTTCCGAACGCTTGTAGAGGCGAATGCCTTTGGAAAGCAAAAAATTCATTTCTATATGATCCTTCGGGATAGCTGGAGTGTAGATAAACAAGCTATGCTCCACATCTTCTAGACAAGCCGCGGGAATCAAATCGATAGCATCTTCGTAATGAATCACCATGCCCTCTTCGGCTAATTTCTTCGTCAAGGGACTCTCTGTCTTATCGTAACCTGCCACCGGAAATCCATTGTGCAAGAACCAGCGTGCGATTGCTGACATACCGATTCCACCTATTCCTAAAAAATAGACTTGTTTTAAATCGCTTAGGCTTAACTCTTTCTTCATGCGTGTAAAATGGATTGGGCAATTTCGTGGGCTGCGTTTGGCTTAGCTAAACGAAGACTGTTTTTCTCTAGAGTAGTCAAATCTGTTTGAAGTGCTGCTAATGCCTCCGTGATTAGTTTTTCTTTCACTTCTGAGTCACGCATAAGAATGGCTGCGTTTTGTGAAACGAGGCTTTTTGCATTCTCGGTTTGGTGATCTTCAGCGGCACTAGGAAGTGGGACTAGGATACTCGCTTTGCCTATCAAGCAAATTTCAGAGACTGAGGATGCCCCGGCTCTGGATATGACTAAATCGGCCATGGCATAAGCTAAGTCCATTTCGTAAATGAAAGCGGAAATGTAGGCGCTTGAAAATCCTTCGGCCGCTTGCTTAGCCGTAGATTCAAAAGCAATACCCGTCTGCCAAATTACTTGCACCCCCACGTCATTTAATCGGTCTAGGCCAGCTAGTATGCCTTGATTTATACTCCGTGCCCCTTGGCTACCACCGATGATTAATATCGTTTTTTTCGAAGGGTCTAAGCTGAAATGTACTGCTGCCTGTGCTTTTTTGCCTGCAGCATCGATTAAGTCCTTACGAACAGGATTTCCACTGAGGGTAATTTTATTTGCAGGAAAGAATTTCTCCATGCCTGGATAAGCCACAAAAATATGCTCCGCCTTCGCTGCCAATGCTTTATTGGTAATACCAGCAAAGGAATTTTGTTCTTGGATGTAATAAGGGATACCTAGAAACCGCGCAGCTAATAAGAGCGGACCAGAAGCATAACCTCCTACGCCGACAGCGACATCTGGCTTGAAATTTTGGATGATTCTCAGGGATTTCCAGAGGCTCATTATTAACTTGAAAGGGAAGAATAAGTTCTTCCAAACCTGCGTTCGTTGGATGCCTACAATGGGAAGACCGATGATATGAAAGCCGGCTTTGGGCACTTTCTCCATCTCCATTTTCCCCTCAGCCCCTACGAACAAGAATTCCAAAGATGTGTCGATTTCCTTCATCGCATTCGCGATCGAAATGGCAGGGTAAATATGACCCCCGGTTCCTCCTCCTGAAATGATAACGCGTTTAATAG
>CANLVU010000122.1 GCA_947494535.1 Cytophagaceae bacterium | reverse complement strand
GTCACTTTAGTAGGTGTAAATGCTGAGGTGTCAGGCAAGAAACGATTTCGATCTTCTGGCTGCGTTAATTTCCACGTGTCATAGTTTCGGAATAATTCTGGGATGCATTGGAAGCCTCCCATATTCTCGTCTAATTGATCTGCTAAGGCTAAAACCCCTTGCACATTCACTGGCCTCGTTTCTGGATCGTAATCCCAATGGATAAAAGCTTTGTACTCATGGCCTGGACGAATAGGGAAGTTCAAATTCGCTCTATCGATAGTTACCCACAATTTCTCGGTACCCCAAATATCCGCAAATGCATCGCATACCCGCTTCGTCGAGCGATTATCCCATTGCAATTGGCTATTATAACATTCCACCATCCCGGTATTTGCCAGCTCTTTCATTTTCATTTCAGCGCGTGGTGCGGTATACCAGGTAGATGGATCATTGGGATCTTTTTCCTCAAACTCATATAAAAATGCGGCCGTTTTTAAGGCTTGTTCACGAGACACGGCCTGCTTGATAATCACATAGCCATTATGTTTCCAAAAGGCCCAATCTTCCTCACTTAATACGCGCAAGGGTTCGCCGTTTGAACGGTCATTTAATTTGACCGCACTGCTCTTAGCAGTGGAGGGATTGCCCGGAATATCGTAGTGGCCGTTGTTAGGGATGTCAGTTTTCATAGGTTCTTATTTATGTTCCAAAGGTAGAGTGTCTGGGGCGTCCTTTTTTCTGCTCTATTGATAATTATTTGTACTGTATTGATATATTTATTAGGCATTTAGCTATTTTAGGCAAATGAAATTGAATCTAGAGCAAATTCACCCGGATAATGACAGTTCCTTTAGGTTCTTATTAACGCCTAAATTGAATGAAGTTTTCTATTGGCATTTTCACCCTGAAATCGAATTAGTGTATGTAGAGGCGGACAAAGGAATCCGGCACATTGGAGAACATATCTCGACCTATCAGGGATGTGATTTGGCCTTAATCGGTTCCTATATTCCGCATTTGAATTTCGATTATGGCGTAAAGGCAACCGTGGAAACTGTGGTGATTCAATTTCCAGAGACCTATTTCGAAAGTGGCTTGATCCGAATTCCGGAATTAAAAAGAGTAGTGGATTTGATGGAACGCGCGAAAAGTGGCCTTGCTTTTACGGGAGAGACGAAGCGGATCGCCGGTGTTCGCTTGAAAAAATTGCAAACTTTAGATCGTTTTCATCAGTTTATGGAGTTGATGAGTATTTTCCAGTTTTTGGCAGAATCAGAAGAATATGTGGATCTCGACGTTCGCCCCATTTCCAGCCAAACCATCCTCAAGCAACAAGAGCGGATGCACCGCATCCACCAATTCGTCGAAACTAATTTCCAAAAACCCATCGACACCCAGCAAATCGCCGATGAGGTAAACTTAACCTTACCCGCCTTTTGTCGCTATTTTAAGAAAACCACGAAACTCACCTACACGGACTTTGTCAACCAATACCGGATCCAATACGCGAAAAAACTCCTGATTCAAGACAAGAATGTGACGGAGGCTTGCTTCGAATCTGGCTTCGAAAGTCTTTCCTATTTCAATCGAATCTTTAAGAAATGGACAGGGGAGACGCCGTCTGGTTTTAGGAAACAGCGATTATAGTAAGACGCGATAGCGTGTGGCATTTCTTTCGCCATAGGCAGAAAACAACTGAAGAGATACTCCTTTTTTCAAATCTCTGCTTGCTGTTGCAGTAGATAGATTTCTAAAAACGCGCTGGTAATCTTTGCGGGAGAAGTCTTTTGTTCCGATAAAAATAAAGTATTCAATGCGTTCCGTTTCAGATAATACCACGTTAGTGGTGTTCAATAAATGCGCCAAGGATTTATCCAAAACCCCTAACATATATTCGATGAAAGGAGTGGATTGTCCCAGGGCGTCACTCGAGGCGAGTGCTTTGTAATAGTCGGTTTGTGACGTAGCAATGATGGTTTCAAAAGGTAGGAATTCGAATATCGGATGTGATTTTGACAAAATTACCGATTGCCAAAAGCGTCCCATCCGACCATTCCCATCCAAAAATGGATGGATGAATTCTAATTCATAATGAAAAACACAGCTTTTGACTAATAAATGATCTGGATCGTCTACGATATACTGAAAAAGATCGTTCATTAAATAAGGGACACGTTCAGCCGGCGGAGCAATATGTGTTAGTGTTTTTCCTTTCGTGATGCCCACGGATTTATTGCGGTATTCTCCCGGATTGGTCACTAGACCTTGCATAAGAATACGATGCGCACTTAAAAGGGAAGCACTTTTGGAAGGCTTGAACTCGTTCCAGCGCTCATATAAGGTAAGTGCATTTTGGACTTCTTTTTGATCTCTTTCAAAACCAATCAACACTTTTCCTTCGTCGATTGCTTGCACCTGCGATTCACTCAGCGAATTACCCTCGATGCCTAGCGTCGCCTGAATTGTCTTAATTCGATTCGCCTTCCTGAGTTTAGGGGATTGTTTGTCCAAATAATGCGCAGAGGCTTCCCCTATCTTCTGGGAGATCGAAGCTACTAAATTTAGGATGTAGGCGGTAATCGTATAGGGCGGCTTCATGATAGTATCATATGATACTATCAAAGGTAAAATAAAAGGCCGAAGAACAACGTCCTTCGGCCTTTTTATATTGTCTATATTTCTTATTTAATCCCGTGAGAGTATTGCGTAACTCCTGAGATTTTTCCATTTAAATCAAAAGTGAATAATTCGACTAATGATTTATTCCAAACAGAACCATCTTTCAAAACACGCTTCTCTGTCGCGGTTACGAAAATACCAGATACTGGATCAGTTTCGGCAATTTTAAAAGGCAGAATTCCCCAAATTTTCCAGTCTAAAGAGGAGTATGGATCCATCAATAAATGAAGGTCTTTATTTTCTAGAACAATTTTATTGCCGTCAAAATCGGTGATATTGATTTTATCGGCGAAAAAGGAAGCCACTGTTTTTAAATCCATCTCATTATAAGCCTTGTTCAAGTTCTCAATTGCGGCTACTTCACCCCGATTAGAGAATTGGAATGCTCTACCGTTCGTTTTATCTTTCGAGTAAAATTTTCCGCCGGAGGTTTTACCAAATTCATTTGAAGCAGGGATAGATGAGTATTGATTGAAATAGGAGATTTTACCTTCTTTATTCACTCCGAATATTTCAAATAAATTCATCGTTTGCTTGGAGCCATCAACTGTTTCACGTTCTTCTTTCGATTGTAAAAACACATATTCATCCGTTGATCCAGTAATTTTTATAGGTAATATAGCCAAAGGCACATCATTCAATTTCTTAGCATAGGCATGCCATTTTTTATTGAAATCGCCTGTTTTCTTTTGCATTTCTTCCGAGTAGTAAGAAAGCTCTTTTTCGGAATCATTTGAGTTATACGCATTGGTTGCGTCTAAAACGACTTGGCTACTTTTAGCTGATCCTAATTGAAATCCCTTGCCTGCATCTGGGCCAGAGAAAATGTTTCCAGCTGTTTTTTGCGCCGAAACACTAAATGCTGATGCAATAAGTGCACCTACTAGAATGATTTTTTTCATGGTTTTGATTGTTTTGATTAGAGATACAATTACGAATAATTCTGACTGTCTTAAGGTAATTCAGAATTTGATTTGTTCCCAAATGCGAAAAAGGGAACAAATGATTTTTGATTTTTTTGGGTGCAGTTCGGAGGCTTTACTATGTTTGGAAAACAATAAATACTACAATTATGAAAAAAATTATTCTATCTCTTTGTGTGGTGGCTGGATTATTCTCCTGCACATCAGAAGCGGATCAAAAGGCAAAACTGGGTGCAGCAAACATGGCCTTTTATTCGCGTGTTTTTGACGTGGCAGTGAATGAAGGTCGCACGGATATCTTTGATTCTGCCTATGTGGATGATGCAGTTTTGCACACCGTTCCTGAAGTAAAAGGTAAGGTGAATGCGAAAGCCTATTATTCGAATTATGTAACGGGCTTTTCTGAACGTCAATTTATCGTGAAAGAAATGTTTGCTGATGGAGATAAATTAGTGAAGCACTGGCAGTTTAAAGGAAAGCACACAGGAACTTTCTTTGGCATTCCGGCGACAGGAAAAACCGTTGATGTTAGCGGCTGTACCATCGCGAAAATGAAAGATGGAAAGATTGCTGAAGAGCAAGATTTCATGGATAACATGGT
>CANLVU010000121.1 GCA_947494535.1 Cytophagaceae bacterium | reverse complement strand
TTTGATATTGTACAATGGGCACTTGATATGGACGGAAGCGGTCCCGTACGAGTGGATGCTCCCAAATCGAATGGAAATGAGTTTTTGACCTACACTTACGCGAATGGAATTCAGATGACACACCAGCCTTGGGAGTGGAATAATGCCATAGAGTTTGTGGGTACCGAGGGAAGCTTACGTGTGCAAAGAAAGAAGTTAGAAACATCCAATGCGGCCTTGAAGGATCGTATAATTGGGCCAAATGAAAAGCACGTTTACGAAAGTACAAATCACTATAAGGACTTTTTATCTGCTATGCGTAATCGCACGCAGCCAATTTGCGATGTGGAGATTGGTCACAGAACAGCCTCGGTTTGTAACATCGGAAACATTGCCTACGAGGTAAATAAATCCTTAACTTGGAATCCAACAACTGAAAAATTCACTGATGCGGAGGCAAATGCCTTACTCGGCAGAAAACTGAATAAATCGTGGGGGATAAAATTATAGATCATCGTTTTGCTTTGTAGAATAGCTGTGTATTCTGCGTAGAAGTCATACACGAACCGTCTTTTAAAAGACGGTTCGTGTAATGATAGAGAATTAATGGTTAAAGAGTTTGCGAACACCTTTGAATACTTAATCCACTAACCAAATCAATGGATTTCGAATAGGCAGATTCCGAATGACTTCTTCGTTTTCTGGAAAATGATTTAGTTTTTCCCAAGTAGAAAACCACCGCTCATCGGCATAATCTTGATACCCAAACAATAAAAAAGGCGCCGCCACAGGCCACTCATCCCAATACATCACATCTTGTGGAAATGGCCAGCTCTTTTTGTCCTCAACATAAGGATACAAAAAGTCAATCCCCTTTTTTAGGGAGGTATTTTTAACCTTAAAAATATGAGCGGTTGTCATTACCGCATCTAGGTTAAACAGGGAATATCCATAGGGCTTTGTCCGCTTTAGTTCTAATGGAAAGGCCCCGCGCTCATCCATTTGATTAGGTAAAATCACAGTCAAAAAACGGTCTTTGCAGTAATTCAAAAGCACTTCGTCGTTCACCAAATGTGCAAAAGCGCCCACCTGCATGACCCAACAAGTGCCATGATTATTCTTTGCCTCCCGCTCATCCTTTCCATATGGATGTGTGGTTACCCAACTTAAATAGTTCGTAAACCACGCATGAATTTGGTTTTGATCAGCCGGGGTTATCAGCTGACGTTTTTCCAAAATTTCGATACTTTTCGCCACCTCTATCAGTTGGATCATATCAATAATTCCAACCCCTCGTCCTGTCACTTTCCCCTTGATAGCTTGGGCATATAATAGGTGCGGACTCATCCTTGTCGTTGTGTCCACCATCCACGCTTTAATATGTTGGATAGCGTGATTTGCATATTCAGTCCGACCGCTAATTAAATAGGCCGAAGTTTGATTCGCAACTATCTGACTAAAGCGAATCATCGCCTTGCGATGTGCGGTAAAATTGTCTGGATTTGTAAGGCCATCTTTTTGAATATAAGGGCCAGTTGGATTAGCCGGGTCAGGCCACCAATAGTCACCTTCTGAGAAAAAATCATGTTTCCCACCGGCAGATCTTTCACTCTGAAAACGGGTAACGGTGACCGGCTTTTCCGTCAAATTTCGGTTTGCTTCGGTGATGATTTGGGCCTTTAAAACGCGCTCTACTTTTTCAAATAAAGGAGATTGCGCACTTAATTGAATGGATATACAGAGTAAAAGTAGGGTAGCCGCTTTTTTCATTTTTAATGTTTGATGACCGTGAAATAACTATTTTATATTCATATTTACGTTATGAAAAGTAGTAAATCATTCAGTGAATCCGTTGCATTAGACGCCCCTGATCCGGCGCTCTCTCCTATACTAAAAAGTCTTTGGTATGATGCCAAAGGTGATTGGAAAAGAGCTCACGATTTTGTTGACGGATTATCTGGCGCAGATGCGGCTTGGGTACACGCTTATTTACACCGGAAAGAAGGGGATAGTTGGAATGCGGATTATTGGTATGCGCGCGCGAAGAAATCGCGTCCGGCGTGTTCTTTAGAGGAGGAGTGGGAGAGTTTGGTGGCGCATTTTTCTAACTGAGGCACAGTTTATATTGTTTTATTATCAAACACTTGATAGTTCTTTTATCTAACAATTGTGTATCTTTGTTTTATTCCCAAAATTAAAACAGAATGGAAATGGAGGATAAGCTGACTAAAAAAGATATTGGTTTTCGGGTGACGGAACTTCGAAAAAGGAAGGGTTTATCTCAAGAGGATTTGGCAAAAAGTGTTCAAATTTCAAGGTCTTCCTTAACACAAATTGAATTAGGAAATCGGGGTGTAGATGTCCTAGAGCTTCAAAAGCTATCGATACACTTAGAGTTTTCGTTGGATGAATTTTTGTCAGCTGACTTTGAATTGAATCCTGATTTTGTGTTCGAAGATGCACCATCTTTGGAAAAAAAAGAACGAATTTCTGTTCCCAAGTTCCACGCAGAAAAGTTTAAAAATGTATTGCTTTATATGCTAGAGCGATGCGCAGGGAAACCGAATGTAGGGGAAACTGTATTGTATAAACTCCTTTATTTCTCTGATTTCAATTATTATGAATTGTATGAGGAGCATTTAACGGGTGCGAAATACCGGAAATTACCCTACGGGCCAGTTCCTCAAAAACTGGATTCACTGATTCAGCAGATGATTGAAAAGGAGCAATTGCAACGTGTAAAAACAGTATATCGTGGCTATGCGCAAACGCGCTATTTGCCGCTAGTTAAAGCAAATTTAAAAGAGCTGAAAGCTAGTGAAACGGAAGTGATTGATCGCGTGATTGAACAAATGAGCGATTGGTCAGTAGCTTCGATTAGCCAATATTCTCATAAAGATATGCCCTGGCTTGCTACTAAAGATGGGGAAGTAATCAATTATGAACTTGCATTTTATCGGGAGGCTCCTTTCTCTGTTAGAAATTATGGGGAGGAGAAGGAGGAACAATGATCTTTCTAGAGTTAGATGAATATAAAAAAGACCTAAAGTCATTAACAAAGAAATACCGTTCGCTGCCTGAGGAGGGCAAAATTATCTTCGTGGAGCTTTATCATAAGAATAATAAAGAGAATGAAGACAGAGGTAGGATTTTAGCAAACTTTAGTTAAATCAGCGAAGCCTTCTATTTTATCAGAAAAATACATTAACTTCAATTTTCAACAAAAATTTAATATGTTAACCATGAGAATCAAATCAATTGTAGCGGTATGTGCCCTGATGGCCATGTCCCTATTCTCTTTTAAAACAGCTGATACAGAGGTTCAATCTGAAAAACGTTTTGGCGGTTTAGCCTTATATACGGTTCGTGATGCGATGAAAGACGCGCGCGCCACTCTTTCGAAAGTAGCTCAAGCGGGTTATGTTAACGTGGAGTCAGCTGGGTATGACAATGGCAAGTTTTATAATTTATCTCCAGCGGATTTCAAATCTCTTTTAGATGAGATGAAATTAAAGCCGATTTCAGCTCACCAAGGAACGGCTAATTTTGAAAACATAGATCAGCAAATCGCAGATTTAAAAACAGCAGGATTCAAGTACTTTGTAATTCCAGTTCCTCCTATGGGCTTGTTTGGGCACGATGGGGCAAAAATGACCATGAAGGGAGGGGCTAAAAACTTAGCTCAAATCCTTGACAAATTAGGTGAGAAATGTGCTGCGGCTGGGTTGCAGTTGTTGTACCACAACCACGACTTCGAATTTATGAAAGACTCAGATGGAACCGTGGTAATTGATTATTTATTAGAAAATTGCAATCCGAAGTTTGTTAATTTCCAAATGGATTTATATTGGGTTACTAAAGCTGGGGCTGACCCTGTCGCTTATTTCAAACGCTACCCAGGTCGATTTAAAATTTGGCATGTCAAGGATATGGATGATCAGGGGCGTTTCGCTCCTGTGGGCAACGGAAAAATTGATTTCAAACGTGTTCTTGACAACAAGAAATTGTCTGGCATGCAATATTATTTCGTAGAGCAAGATGCTTGTTTTAACGAAACGGCTTTAGAGGCAATCGTGATTAGCCATAAGGGTTTAGAGAAGATAGGATTTAAGTAATCTTGTTGTATTTTTGCGACCGTTATGAAAAATGATAAGGTAATTGAGTTTAGGTCTATATGTCCTGTAGCAACCGGTTTGGATGTTTTAGGGGATAAATGGACATT
>CANLVU010000120.1 GCA_947494535.1 Cytophagaceae bacterium | reverse complement strand
GGAAGTTTCAGAAATTACTACCGCGATGCAAGTAAATTTGCCTAAGAATCTACCTACTTTTTCTCCTCTCCTCAGTCTTTTTTTACTAATTTTTGGGTTCCAAAAGAAAAATTTTCATCCTTTTTTGAATACTTTTTTTGCTTTAGCCCTCGGTTTTTTTCTGCCGCTTATTCCGGCATTTATCTGCTATTTTTCTTGCTGTCATGCCATCACTAGTTTCGAAGGCATGAGAAATCACTTAAAAATGAAAACGATGGAATTATACAAAAAACTCATTCCATTTTCATTAGGGGCACTTTTTCTAGGAATAATTTATATGAAATTAATTGCCAAAAACTTACAAGTGTATCCTATTTTCATCTTTCTTTCCTTACTTACACTGCCACATTTTTTACTCATGCATAAATTAATTAAACGGGAGAAATAAACATTTAGCACAATTTTTATTTTTATTTAAATTTTTTTTACAATATTTGAAAACAATTGCCGATATCATAAGTTTAAACAGTATCACTTTAAATCATTAACTTTTATGGAAACATTAAACATTTTATTGGACGGTAGCTTAGCTGCTGGAGATTACATTGGCTTTACCTTCTTTACAGGGTACATGTCGATGCTTGCTGCTTCTATCTTTTTCATCGTAGAAAGAGGAACAGTAAACGACAAGTGGAAAACATCATTATTGATTTCTGCTTTAATTACCTTTATTGCTGCTGTGCATTATTTCTACATGCGCGGTGTATGGTTAGAGACGCATGAGTCTCCAACACAATTCCGTTACATTGACTGGACATTAACTGTTCCTTTGATGTGTATCGAGTACTTCTTGATTTTAAAGCCAGCTGGCGCTAAGACAGGAATGTTAACTCGTTTGTTATTCGGTTCTATCGTTATGTTAGTAGCGGGTTACATCGGAGAAGCAGTAGTACCTGAGCAAAACGTAATGTGGGGTATTATCTCTACTTTAGGTTGGGCTGTAATCATCTATGAAATTTACATGGGTGAAGCTTCTAAGTTAGCTGCGTCTTCTTCTAGCGAAGCAGTTAAGTCTGGTTACAACGTTATGCGTTGGTTCACATTAGTAGGTTGGGCAATCTATCCAATCGGCTACATGATGTTACCTGGTAACTTGTTATCTGGATTCTCTGGAAACATCGACTTAGTTTACAACATTGCGGATGCAGTGAACAAAATCGGTTTCGGTTTAGTTGTTTACTCTATTGCAAAAGGAGCTACGGCTGCAGAAGCGAAATAAATTATATTTCTGAAAGGAAGGGGATGGTCATCGATCATCCCCTTTTTTTATGCCAAAAAATTAGCTAGCTTAGAACCTTTATTATCCTATAAACCTATGAAAAAAATCATCCTAATTTTGCTTACACTGTGTACTTACAGCGCACTAGCAAAACCATCCGGTACCTATAAAATCGTCGTCGAAGGATTCGATTGGGGTGCAGGTGTTAACAAAGTGATTTTGTCTCTCGATGACACTACTTCTAAAGTGAATGCAGCAGAATATACCGTTTATGCTAGCCGAAAATTGAGCACAGGTCCGATTTCAGATCAAGAAAACAAGCGAGATATTGTAAGCGCCTATGTTTCGGATGAAAAAGGAGAAAAGGTGAAAACAGGTAAAAACATCACGCTTGTTTTATCGGTAGGACCTCAGCTACCCATTAGCTCCCCTTTTCAATACCTAAGAAGTAAAGGGAATGTTTGGGTTGATTATTCCTTAACGATTGTACAGCCTAAAACAGGAAATGTATGGGATACGTCAACGGGCAAAATTATGCCCATGATTGATCAATTTGACCTGACTGGCAAATACACCTACAGTGAAAAATTAACGATGTCCTACGCGAGCTTTACTCCTAAAGTGAAGAAGGACAAAGCACCTTTAATCATTTGGCTTCACGGTGGTGGTGAAGGTGGGACGGACCCCACTGTTCCTCTTTTGGGAAATAAAGCAGCAAACTACGCCGCAGAAGGTATCCAATCGATTTTCGAAGGAGCCTACGTCTTATCCCCGCAATGCCCAGGCGCCTGGATGCACAATGCACAAGGAGTGGGAACGCAAGGAAAAGATAATGATATCTACAATGAAGGTTTGATGGCCTTAATTAAGGATTATGTCAAAGCAAATCCAGGCATCGACCCTAGCCGCATTTATGTGGGAGGTTGTTCAAATGGAGGATACATGGCCTTGAAATTGATCTTCTTACATCCTGATTATTTTGCAGCGGGCTACATTAGCGCTTTGGCCTATAAATCAGAATACATCCCTGACAGCGATATTCAAAAGATAAAGAATGTGCCTATTTGGTTCGTGCATTCTAAAGATGACAGAACCACCATCCCTGACATTACGGTTGTGCCTGTATTTGACCGTTTACGCAAGGCAGGTGCTAAAAATGTAAACTTCACATATTACGATCACGTGAATGATATCACGAATTTCTATGGTGGTAAAAGTTTCGAATACAATGGCCACTGGTCGTGGGTGTATCTCCACGAAAACCTTCCAAGAACAGACCTGGATGGTTCTCCTGTTCGCATAAACGGAAAGCCTGTCACCATCATGGAATGGATGGCGGCACAGAAAAAAGGAAAATAACTAACTCTAAATATCTAAAATATGAAACTTACTAAACTATTCCTCGTTCTCTTCAGCCTTCTATTTGTAGGCGAAATCAGTGCACAAGCACCTAAAATCGTTGCCGGAATCAATCTTGACCGCGTTAAACGATTAGAAAAATTTGTTCAATCCGAAATGGAAAAAGGGAATATTCCCGGCGCGGTAACGATGATCATTCACAATGGCCAGGTAGTACATCAAGGGGCTTTGGGATACAAAAATGTAGCCACAAAAACCCCCATGACAACGGATGATTTATTCTACATCCAGTCGATGACGAAGCCCATCATCTCTGTTGCATTTATGATGCTCTACGAAGAAGGGTATTTTAAATTAAATGATCCGGTTTCGAAATACTTGCCTGAATTTAAAAATTTACGCGTCGCGCGAAGCAGCTATGATGACGCTTACGCGCCTACGGATTCCCTCAAATCGCAAATCACCATGACCCAATTATTAAGTCATAGTGGTGGATTAACGCATGGTTTAAACCAAAATCCCGTTCAGAATAGATTTAGAAATGCCTATTTCAATCCAGGCTTTAAAACGATTCAAGAGCGCGTAGCTGTTATAACCAAATTTCCTTTAGTAGCTCAACCAGGAACGGAATGGAACTATAGCGCTGGTCCTGATGTGCTTTGCGTTTTGATCGAAAAATTCACTGGAATGAGTGTGAATGAATTTTTAAAAGCTCGAATTTTTGATCCTTTGGAAATGAAACATACAGGCTATAATGTACCTAAAGAGGAGCAATCTAAGATTGTGTCTGTGCATACCAAGAGCAAAAATGGTACCCTTTCCCTAGCTACAATGCAGCCTCCATTTGAAAATGTAACGGTTTGGAGTGGAGTAAACGGCTTGTTCTCTTCTGTCTCAGATTATGCGACTTTCTGCCAAATGCTACTAGCCGGCGGAACCTACAAAGGCAAGCAATACTTAAGCCGCAAGACAATAGAATTAATGACCTCAAATCATACAGGGGACTTCTATCCAGAATTACCTGGAACAGGATGGGGTCTTGGTTTCGCCGTAGTTACCGATGGCCCAGCTACGAAAACGCCTGCATCTAAGGGTTTATTCTTTTGGGGAGGCGCTAACAATACCCATTTCTTCATTGATCCGAAAGAAAAGTTAATTGGCTTATTCATGACTCAGGAGAGCCATTTCACTTGGGAATACCACAATAGTTTACGCCAAATGGTCTACCAGACTTTGGCAGATTAAATAAAGAAAGCCGGGCATCACGACCCGGCTTTTTTTATTGGATTTTTATGGCGCTATTTCACGGTGCATTTTTACGGAGCAGGAAAACCTGATTTCGCTAAATCTTTAAACAGCTTTTCCACCTTATTTATTCCCGTAGCATCATTTATATCGAAGTAACGGTAGGTCTCTAAATCGGTTTTGTGAATCGCACCTTCTTGAATAGCCCCCTGAGATTTATATACTGAAATAACCCAGTCAGCTACGATTTTATAACTTAACTTATCGTTCTCCCTAAATCGGAAGGCGCGGTTCAACGTAAATGTGGGTGTTCCTGGCTTTATTTTTGTCTCGGGGAATCCAGCTAACTCGGTAAATTCGACTGGTTTAGCATTGAGATTCATT
>CANLVU010000119.1 GCA_947494535.1 Cytophagaceae bacterium | reverse complement strand
TTGCTATGCCAGAGAGAGATCAGATTCCTGAAAACTTCAACGAACAAGCAATTGTCGAATTATACTCTAAGTAATCTCCTAACGAGATTGCTAGAGTTTTTAAAGAGTACCAATAACGTTTTTTCAGTATCATTTTAAGCTACGAAATATGTCAATATTAGCATTCCAAATGCCCGAAAAAGTTGTGATGGAAAAAGCCACAGACTTCCACGGGTTATTTGAGTTCAAGCCACTCGAAAAAGGTTACGGTGTTACCATTGGTAACGCACTTCGTAGAATCTTACTTTCTTCTTTAGAAGGATATGCTATCACAAGCGTTAAGATTTCTGGTGTGTTACACGAATTTTCAGCCATTGAAGGCGTTCACGAAGATGTCTCTGAGATCATCTTGAACTTGAAAAAAATTCGTTTCAAGAAGACACAAGAAATTTTGGATAACAAGGTTTCTATGAAAATTAAAGGACAAACAGCCATCACTGCAGGTGATATCGCTAAGTTTACTCCATATTTTCAGATTTTAAACCCTGAATTGGTTATTTGCAATCTAGATTCTTCGAAAGAAGTTGAAATTGATTTAGTAATCGAAAAGGGTCGTGGTTATGTGCCAGCTGATGAGCCTCGTGCAAACGAGTTGCCATTCAGTCACATTGCTATCGATGCAATCTACACTCCGATCAAAAATGTGAAATTCAGCATTGAGAACACACGTGTAGAGCAAAAAACGGATTACGAGAAATTAGTTTTAGATATCGAGACGGATGGTTCTATCCACCCAGAAGATGCATTGAAAGGTGCAGCGTATATCTTGATCCAACACTTCATGTTGTTCTCTGATCAAACAATGACATTTGAAACTCCTAAAGCAGAAGAAGATAATGTAGTTGATGAGGAATTACTTCACATGCGCAAGTTGTTGAAGACTTCATTAGCTGACTTAGATTTATCTGTACGTGCTTACAACTGCTTAAAATCAGCTGACGTTCGCACATTAGGTGAATTAGCGAAATTAGAAATCTCTGATATGATGAAGTTCCGTAATTTTGGAAAGAAATCATTAACTGAATTAGAGCAATTGATCGAGGAAAAAGGGTTGACCTTTGGAATGGATGTTTCTAAATATCGTTTAGACGAAGATTAATTAATAATTTAAACAAAGTAATAGGTGGTTTGCCGTGAGGTAAACTAACCGCAGCTCGCAAGAGCTTTTAACTTACGAAATAACACAATGAGACACGGTAAAAAATTTAATCACCTAGGAAGAACAGCTTCACACAGAGCTGCCTTGTTATCAAACATGGCATCCTCTTTGATCTTGCACAAACGCATCCAAACAACGGTTGCTAAGGCAAAGGAATTACGTAAATACGTAGAGCCAATGATCACAAAATCAAAAACAGATAGCACAAACAATCGTCGTGTGGTATTCTCTTATTTACAAAATAAGGATGCAATCAAAGAATTGTTCTCTATCGTTTCTGAGAAAGTAGCGAATCGTCCAGGTGGATATACACGTATTATCAAGTTAGGTAATCGTTTAGGTGATAATGCAGAAATTTGCTTCATTGAATTAGTTGACTTCAACGAAACAATGTTAGCTGCATCAGCGGAGAAAGCGGGTAAAACTCGTCGTAGCCGTCGTGGTGGCGCTGCAAAAGCAACAGAAGCTTCGGCTCCAGTAGCTGCTCCAGTTGCGGCTGAGGAAGCACCATCTGCAGAAGTTGTTGAAGAAGCTCCAGTAGCTGAGGTAGTAGCTGAAGAGGCTGCGCCAGAGGTAGCTGAAGTAGAAGCACCAGCAGAAGTTGCGGTTGAAGAAACTGCGCCAGAAGTAGCGGAAGAAGCTGCTCCAGAAGCACCTGAAACTGAGGAGTCCACTGAAGAAAAAGGAGAAGACGCTTAATCTTTCTCTTACAATTTTTTTAAAGGGCTTCAACTTTCCGTTGAAGCCCTTTTTTTAGGTAATGAGTATTTGACCCTTATTTTATAACAGCATATTATGAGATTTACCGAGTCCACACCAGCGGTTTTATTATTACAAGACGGAACTATATTCCACGGGAAAGCACTAGGAAAAATAGGAACTCACGGAGGTGAGATCTGTTTTAACACCGGTATGACGGGTTATCAGGAAATTTACACGGATCCCTCTTATGCGGGCCAAGTCATTATTAATACGACGGCTCACATCGGAAACTACGGGGTGATGCAAGAGAAAGAAGCGGAATCGAACAAGGTCCAAATCGCCGGAATGGTGTGTAACGAATTTGCCAGCGTTCACTCACGTGAAACGGCTGATGGCTCTTTACAAGACTACTTGGCTAATGCCGGAATTGTAGGGATTTCAGGTATCGATACCCGCGCTTTAGTCCGCCACATTCGCACGAAAGGAGTGATGAATTGCTTGATTTCGTCAGAGATTTTTGATGAAGCGGCCTTAAAAACTGCTTTAGATAAAATTCCATCGATGGAAGGTTTGGAACTATCTTCACAAGTTTGCACTCAGGAAGCGTATTTCGTAGGCGATGAAAAGGCAGAACGGAAAGTGGCCGTATTGGACTTAGGAGTAAAAAGAAGCATCTTGTCAAATATTGCAGAGCGTGGATGCTACTTAAAAGTATTCCCTGCGAAGACCTCTTTTTCAGATATTGCTGCTTGGAATCCAGATGGTTACTTCGTTTCGAATGGCCCTGGCGATCCAGCAGTTATGTCGTATGCGATTGACACGGTAACCGATTTTCTGAACAGCGATAAACCTGTTTTTGGGATCTGTTTAGGTCACCAAATCCTGGCGCAAGTAGTGGGTTTATCTACCTACAAAATGCACAACGGACACCGTGGTTTAAATCACCCGGTTAAGAATTTGATTTCGGGTCTTTCTGAAATCACTTCTCAAAATCACGGTTTTGCGGTAAAGATGGATGAATTAAAGGTATCTGAAAATGCAGAGTTGACCCACATTAACTTGAATGACCAAACAGTCGAAGGTTTACGTGTGAAAGGACGCAAGGCATTCTCGGTGCAACATCACCCGGAGGCTAGTCCAGGACCACATGATTCACGTTACTTATTTGATCAGTTTATCGATCTAATGAAATAAAAAAAGCCCTGAAAGATCAGGGCTTTTTTGTTAGGCTTTATAGCCAAAGAGTGAATTCTCTTTGATCATTTTAGCGACCGATTTGGGTACTAATGGCACCCATTCGTCGCCGCCGGATTGAATCATCTCGAGTACCTTATCGGTCCGAATATTCATCAGCTTTTCATCGTAGTGTTGGATCTCCGCTAGCTTTTTATTTTCTACTAAATATTGGAATAACCCGTTCAAATGGGCCTCTGGTTTGAAATTTTTCAGGTGAATAATCTCCCCATTTTCATCCACTGTAGGGTAGAGGTATAATTTGATGTTTTGGCCAAATAAACAGCCAAAAGCACTCATAATTCCCCCAGGCACCTCCTTGTAGTGTTTTTCCTCAAAAATATATTCCAAGTTAGGCATACCCATCACTAAGGCCATTTTCAATTTAGAGAACTGGCTTAAGTAATCGACTAATTTGAAGTATTCGTGGAAGTTAGAGATTAACACTGTTTGGCCTAAAGAGCACAAAATATCTACGCGATCTAAGAAGTCTTTTTCATCGATCTTATGCGTTTCATTCTCTAAGCTTTTCAGCGTCAATTCAGAAAGTACACAGATTTTATCATCGTCCACATCTGGTTCTTGCTCGAACTGAGCGACACCTTTCTTTAACATGTCCGAGAAGATATTCGTCACCGGACGGAAGCGGCCTCGAACGGCCACAATATGTTTTTTCGACAAAGCATCATAGGGCTGCATCACTTTGCCATCTGGCCCAAAAACCGCAGCTTGCGTATACCCGTGCTTCACTAAATACAGTGACATCAAGCGATTATCCACCTCTTTGAAGTCTGGCCCCTCGAAGCGAATCATATCTATTTCGATCCGGTCTTTGGACAAATCATCTAATAAGGACAAGAGTAATTTCTCTGGATTATCATGATAATGGTAGCACCCGAACAACAAATTCACCCCAATAACTCCCAAAGCCTGTTGCTGCAAGATATTGTCATTATCGAGCATATTGACGTGGATAACCACATCGTTAAATCCGCCGTTAGGTGTTAACTGAAAGCGAAGGCCAATCCAGCCGTGAGCGTCATTTGTCTTTTGGAAATTCAAGGCAGAAACGGTGTCAGCGAAGGCAAAGAAGCGTTTTTCTGCGGCTGTATCCGTTAGCCGAACATTCAATAATTTAAACTCCCGGTTTAACATTTTCATCAAACGCGGCTCGCACACATATTTTCCAGAGGCCTCTTCGCCATAAATGGCATCTGAAAAAGCCATGTCATAAGCAGAGATGGTTTTGGCAATGGTGCCTGAAGCTCCACCCGCCTTGAAAAAATTAGCCGCTACATCCTGACCCGCTCCGATTTCCGCGAAGGAACCGTAGATA
>CANLVU010000118.1 GCA_947494535.1 Cytophagaceae bacterium | reverse complement strand
CTTATTTTAATAAGAAAATTGTCTACATCCTTGTCTTGAATGCTATTATTTCGACACTGTGATTTAAACACAGTATCTCTTCTTTATTTCTATCAACACGTCAAAGAACTCTTGTACCTCCAATAAACCGTCCAAAGCAACCCGCTCTGGCGTGAATTTAATCACTCGATTTACTCTCAGTCTTGCCCTAGAAACCTTCTGTTCCTAGCGATTGGGAGTGCAAAGATGTAGGATTAATTTATAATCTACAAACCTGCACTCTTATTTTTTTGTTTTTTTTCTAGCAGAGGATGAATCCTAGACTATTTGAAGGATAAAATATAATTTTTCTGCTTTCCGTTTCCGATTAATAGGAACTGACCTTTGATTTTGTCGAAATGAAGGGGAGAAGCTGGGTCCGTAATTTTAACTTTATTTACGCTGATAGCGTTTCCTTGAATGGCTTTTCTGGCTTCACCTTTAGAAGAACAAATTAAATTTTCTGTTCCTACGCTGATAAGGTCGGTGAGGTTTTGGCATTCAGATAATAAAGAAGCTGATACTTCATATACAGGTAATTGTGCCACTAAGGCATCAGAAGCATTACTTAGTAATTCAACGGCATCTTTTGAGAAGAGTAGGGCAGAAGCTTCAATGACAAGTGCACATACGTCTGCGCCGTGTACGCGAGTGGTTACTTCTTCAGCAACGGCCTTTTGTAAGATGCGCAAGTGGGGTGCTTCTGCGTGGGCACGTTCCATTTCTTCGATTTGATCCTTCGTATATAAAGTGAATACGCGGATCAGGCGTGGAACGTCAGCATCAGCTGCATTTAACCAAAACTGATAGAATGCGAAAGGAGATGTTTTCGAAGCATCTAGCCAAACATTACCAGACTCAGACTTTCCAAACTTCGTGCCATCCGATTTTGTTACTAATGGAGTAGTTAACGCGAAAGCAGCACGCTCCGTCGCATCTTCGTCGTGACCTTCTTTGCGACGGATGATTTCAGTCCCTGTGGTGATATTTCCCCACTGATCCGAACCACCCATTTGAAGGCGTACATTTTTGTGCTTAAATAAATGATAGAAATCGTATCCTTGTAATAATTGGTAAGAGAACTCTGTGAAAGAAATGCCGGTTTCAAGGCGCTTCTTAACGGAGTCTTTGGACATCATATAATTAACGGTTAAGAATTTGCCAGCCTCACGTAGGAAACCTAGGAAGCTGAATTCCCTAAACCAATCGTAATTATTGACCACTTCCGCTGAATTAGCTCCAGAATGAAATTCCAAGAATTTCTCTAATTGTGCTTGAATACCCACTTGATTTTCGCGCAAAGTATCTTCTGAAAGGAAATCGCGTTCTGCTGATTTTCCCGATGGATCCCCGATCATACCCGTTGCACCACCTACTAAGGCGATAGGCTTATGACCTGACAATTGAAAATGCTTTAAAAGCATGATCGCCGCTAAATTTCCAATGTGAAGACTCGGTGCAGTAGGATCGAAACCGATATAGGCCACCGTCATTTCTTTGGCAAGCTGATCCTCTAAACCCGGAATCATATCGTGTAACATCCCTCTCCAACGTAATTCTTCAATGAAATTTGTCATATGGTATTCTTTTTTGCAAAAGTACTAAATATCCTTGTTTTTAAATAATAAGGACGAGTCCCCATAGCTGAGGAAGCGGTAATCGTTATTTAAAGCCGCTTCGTATACACGCTTCCAATCATCCCCAATCAAAGCAGCGATTAATACTAATAAAGTAGATTTGGGCTGGTGGAAATTCGTCACGATGCCATCACAGAAATGTAAGGTATAGCCTGGCATTATTAATAATTCAGTTTCAGCCACCCAATAATTTCTATTCTCCTCTTTTAAAAACTGTAAAACGGCATCGAGGGAGTCTTGGACAGATGGAATAAAACTGCGCTCTTCATACGCAAATTCTTTAGGCAATACGAGTACCCCGTTTTCAATCGGTCTTTTTTCGATGAGCCAAACACCACTCCAATACAAACTTTCTAATGCACGTAAAGCCGTTGTTCCTACCGGAATAAAAGGGCCTTGGTGTGATTTTAAGGTTTCAATTAGGGCAGGAGTGAAGACTAATTGCTCCCGGTGCATCGGATGCTTGCTCACATCATCATCCTTGACAGGTAGAAATGTACCAGCACCTACGTGCAATGTAAGGTAGGTTTTCTGAATGTTTCGGCGATCTAGATCAGCTAAAACCTCTTCAGAAAAATGCAAGCTAGCTGTAGGAGCTGCTACAGCACCTTTTTTTTCGGAGAACAAGGTTTGGTACCTTTCAGCATCTGAAACTTGAGCTTCTCGTTCCATATAAGGTGGAAGAGGGATTTTGCCAATTTCGTCTAAAATTTCGGCGAAACTTTGGTCTGTATTCCAGCAAATGCGGATGTGATTTTCCTCTCGATTAACCCAGTCAAAAGTCAGCGCTCCTCTAGTTAAACGATCCCCTTCTTTCCAACGTTTCTTATTCCCAACCAGGCATTCCCAAACGATTTCTCCTTTACTTTCCATCAGCTGCTCAGTGGGAGCGGCGTCTGAAATAGGATGTAAAAGAAAGAGTTCAATCGCCACGCCATTTTCTTTCATTAAAGGAATTCGGGCAGGAATGACTTTGGTATTATTGAAAACTAGTAAGGAATTCTCTGGTAAAAAGTCGACTAGGTTTCGAAAGGAATCGTGTACAATAGCACCTTCTTTATAAACCAAAAGCTTCGAGTCGTGTCGATTAGCTAAGGGAAATTGAGCGATTTTCGATTCAGGTAGTGGGTAATCAAAGGATTGAATGAGAATATTCGGCATTTGAACACTCATAGTTCCTCTTTGAATTTAGGGCTTGCAAAAAGTCTTACAGGAAGGTAAATAAGCCACATCAATAGAAAAACGACACCTAAAGAAGGTATGTAGCTGTAATCTGTCTGATAAGTTCTTTCATCGTTTAACATTAATAGCGCTCTCATCACGAGAATCAAGTACGTGTTAATCAGTGCTGGAAAAAAATGTAACCAGTTAACGAAAGTGCTTTTGATGGTTTCATTGCCTTTTTCTGCAAATGCAGGCAAGATTTGCCCCCATTTTTCGGTCGGGATTTTATCGATGGCTTTGATTAATGATAAGGCCAAAACATTCAGTAAAGTAATGATCCCAGCAACTAGGTAGAAGACCTCTTCTTTTGGCAGAAATCCATCTCCACGTCCTGTTTCTCCAAAATGCACTGCAGTAGGGTCAGGAAGGCCTCGGTAAATGAATAACAAGGAAATTCCGAACGCCACCATGGACAAAATTCGCCAAACTCGGGATGCAAAATGGTCTATCGACATAGTAGAATAAAATGTCTGCAAAATTAGTTTTGAAAATCATACCGACCTAATCTTTATTTCTATTATTTTTGTGGATAACCCCTATAAAATGGCAATCTATACGAAGAACGGAGATGGTGGATTTACCCGCTTAGCGGATGGCAAAGGAGTGTCTAAATCAAATGTTCGCATGGATGCGATCGGGGATATTGATGAATTGAATTGCCATATTGGTGCATTAGTTTGTCAAATGGAGCCGCATTTAGCGGATAAACTACAATCCATTCAGTCAAGTTTATTTGTTTTGGGTGCACACGTTGCCAGTGATTCGAAAGAATATTTAGGTAATATGAAGCTAATCTCATTGCACGATATCGTGGCTATTGAGAAAATGATTGATGAAATTGATGGTAAAATAGCGCCTATGCGTTTCTTTATTTTACCGGGAGGACATCCCACCATCGCTGCTGCCCAAATTACCCGTACCGTTTGTCGCAGGGCAGAACGTAGCCTGATTCGTTGGGTTCAGGAAGAAGAAAAAGAAGATTATGCGACTGCGATCGCCTACTTGAATAGATTATCAGATTACTTATTTATGATGTGCCGTTATTTACACCATTCATTGGATATCCCCGAGATACCTTGGAATTCCGGCAAGTAGAAACAAAAACCTATGCAAATTACTATACAAAAAACGCCTAAATCTCGCTTAAGCGAGGTTGATTTTGACAATTTGGCTTTTGGCCGCACTTTTGCTGATCACATGCTGGTCGCTGAATATGCAGATGGCGCCTGGAAATCCGTTCAAATTCAACCATATGGCCCTCTTTCTTATCAGCCAGCGATGATGTCCATTCATTATGGGCAAGCTATTTTTGAAGGGATGAAGGCTTATCGCTCGAAGAAAGGAGAGGTTTTAGTTTTTCGTCCTCAGGAAAACTTGAAGCGCTTTAACAAATCAGCGGCTCGTATGTGTATGCCAGAAGTACCTGAAGAGATTTTCTTAGGTGGTTTAAAGCAATTACTCGAATTAGATTATGCTTGGGTGCCGGAAAAAGAGGGTTCCTCTTTGTATATACGTCCCTTTATGTTTGCAACGGATGAGTACGTGGGGGTATCACCTTCGAACACTTACAAGTTTATTATTTTCAATTGCCCGGTGGGTTCTTATTATACTAAACCCTTACGTGTTCGTGTGGAAACCAATTACATTCGTGCTGCAAAAGGAGGGGTTGGTTTTG
>CANLVU010000117.1 GCA_947494535.1 Cytophagaceae bacterium | reverse complement strand
TTAATTAGTGTGACCGCTAAATAGTCTACCAATAAACTGATTTGGAGATTTAAAATCAATATATTAACTTAGCTAAATATCAAATAATAGCATGGCTGTAGAGAACATAGCAAAAGCTTTAGGGGATGAATCCAGAAGGAAAATCATCGAACTATTGAAGGAAGGAGAGCTTCCTGCTACTGCTATATTTGATCAATTTGAGTACGCCGCCCCTACTATCTCCAGGCATTTATCTGTTTTAAAGGATGCCGGCTTAGTGAGTACACGCAGAAATGGAGTCTTTATATACTATCAGCTAGAGAAAGATGCGCTGCGTCAATTAGACGAATGGCTCTCCCCTTTCCTTCCTAAAGCAAAGGCCGCACCGAAAGAGAAATCGAATTTAGCTCCTAAAATTCCAAAAGAAAATCCTTTTGATAAATTCCAATCTGAATTCTAATATATAAAAATAATACAATTTAAAATGAAGCGATTTGTGTTCATTATTCGAGGTCCAGTAGCTGGAATTTCCAGCGAAAGTAGCTTAGCATCTGAGGCAGAATTAGACCAAATTCGTACTTGGTTAAAAGGCTTAAAATCGACCTATGCTGATATGCTTTTTCAGAAATTTTCAGGAGATTTGAAAGCCTTAAATCAGAGTGGAAAATTAGACAGTCGGCTGATCCAACAAATCGATGGTGGAGAAATTTCTCAGATCGTCACACTCATTTTACCTGACTTACAAGTAGCCGAAGAAATTGCAGCAAGCTTTCCCTTCCCTAATGAGTTTTATAGTCTTGAATTAAGAGAAATGGCCTAAATAGCTATAAATTCAATAAAAAAAGGCCTATACATTGCGTATAGGCCTTTTTTGTGCATTCGCGACGAGAATCGCGTATTTTTTATCTCCTTATAGATTGATTTCGCCTACCATATTCTCAGGCTTAACCCAAGCATCAAATTCCTCAGCGGTTAAATACCCTAAAGAAATCGCTGTTTCCTTTAACGTAGAGCCATTTTTATGGGCAGTCTGCGCGATCTCAGCTGCTTTGTAGTATCCGATCTTCGTATTTAAAGCCGTGACTAACATTAATGAGTTATTTACATGCTTAGCAATGTTCTCATGCAAAGGTTCGATACCTACAGCACACTTATCATTAAATGCGGTACACACATCTCCAATTAAACGAGCTGAATGCAAGAAGTTATAGATCATTACGGGTTTGAAGACGTTCAGTTCGAAATGGCCATTTGAACCACCAATTCCAATCGCTACGTCATTCCCCATTACCTGAGCTGCGACCATGGTCATTGCCTCGCATTGCGTAGGATTCACCTTGCCTGGCATGATAGAAGATCCTGGCTCATTATCTGGGATATAAATCTCTCCAATTCCCGAACGAGGACCGGAAGAAAGCATGCGAACATCATTTCCGATCTTCATTAAGCTCACTGCAACTGTTTTTAAAGCGCCATGTGCCTCTACTATGGCATCGTGTGCCGCTAAGGCTTCAAACTTGTTCTCCGCTGTTATAAATGGTAATCCTGTCAATGTAGCAATGTGCTTCGCTACGTTCTCTGAATAGCCTTTAGGCGTATTAATACCCGTTCCTACCGCAGTACCTCCTAAAGCTAGCTCAGAAAGGTGTGCAAGGCTATTGTTAATCGCACGTAAACCATGATCTAATTGCGATACATAACCAGAGAATTCTTGCCCTAAGGTCAATGGGGTCGCATCCATAAAGTGCGTGCGACCGATTTTGACTACGTTTTTGAAGGCTTTTGCTTTGGCCGATAAGGTATCTCTTAACTTCGTAATACCAGGAATCGTTACCTCTACTAAAGATTGATATGCGGCGATGTGCATCGCCGTAGGGAACGTATCATTCGACGATTGAGACTTATTGACATCATCGTTCGGATGTACGAATTTTTGCTCATCTGCTAAGCTACCGCCTTGCAAAACGTGCGCGCGGTAAGCAATTACCTCGTTGCAGTTCATATTAGATTGTGTACCGGAACCTGTTTGCCAAACCACTAAAGGAAATTGGTCTGCCCATTGTCCACCTAAAATTTCATCACAAACTTGACCGATTAGATCCTTTTTCGCCTCCTCTAAGACACCTGCCTCAAAGTTCGTAATAGCCGCTGCTTTCTTTAAGTAAGCAAAGGCCCGAATGATCTCTTTGGGCATCTTATTTATATCCTGAGCAATCGGGAAATTCTCAATCGAACGCTGCGTTTGAGCTCCCCAATAAACGTGAGCAGGTACTTGCACCTTACCCATAGTATCTTTTTCAATTCTATACTCCATACGATGTTTTGTATTAAATTTGTCTTGGTTCACAAAAATACCACCAAAATCAATAAGATGCTTACTATTTACGGAATTCCTGCTTGCAATACGATGAAAAAAGCGTTTGATTATTTAAACGAAAAAGGAATTCCTTTTACGTTTCATAATTATAAAAAAAGTGGCATCGAGGCAGCTCAGTTACGTTTTTTCATCGAGCAATTAGGCGAGGAAACGGTGTTAAACAAACAGGGAAGTACCTACCGTCAATTAAGCGATACGGAGAAAGCCAATTTGGATATTTTCTCGTACTTACAAGAAAAAACATCTGCCATCAAAAGACCCATTTTCGTCTTGAATAACAGCTGTTTTGCTGGGTTCAAACCAGCTGAATTAGAACTTTGGTTAGGCAAAAATTAGCCTTTATAAAAAAGCCATTTGGCCATTTCTTTGACCGTAATTTTCTTACCATACATCAAAATTCCTACGCGGTAAATTCGAGCAGAAAGCCAGCTACAACCTAAGAATCCTAACACTAATAAAACCATAGAAGTAGCTAATTCCCACATAGGGACGCCATAAGGCAAGCGAACCATCATGTTAATGGGTGATGTGAATGGGATCATGGAGGCCCAAAAAGCAATCGTACTATCAGGCTCCTGCATCGTAAACTGCGCCATGACAAAAGCCAAAATGATCGGCAGCATCACGATAAACGTAAACTGCTGCGCTTCAGCAGTATTCTCTACTGCACTACCAATTGCTGCGAAAAGAGAGCTATACAATAGATACCCAAATAAGAAATAGAAAAGAAATCCACCCACAACCAGCGGAATATTGGTACTTTCGATCACCTTGGTTACTTCAGACATGGGAGATGCCTCTTCTACTTGTTTAGCTACTTCGGGATCCCCTTTTTTCATCTGTTCCATTTTCTGCTTCACCGGACTTGCTGAATAGAAAGTCGACGCCACCTGGGATAAGCCAATCGTCAACACAATCCACAATAAAAACTGGGTTAATCCCACCATTCCAACTCCTAAAATCTTACCCAACATTAACTGATAAGGCTTGATGGACGATATAATCACTTCTATAATTCGACTACTTTTCTCCTCAATCACCCCATTCATCACTTGAGATCCGTACAATAACAAGGTGATGTAAAGTAGCATTCCCATCACACCAGCTAATATCATAGCCCCGCCAGAAGATGAACTCGTTTCATTACCTGAGTCAGAAACCGTGATCGTCTCACTACCCACATCTACTTGCGTTTTATCATAAATATCTGAAGCTATTCCTGCTTCTTTCATGAGTGTAGCTCTTACCTTTTTCTCAATGACTCGCTCAATCGTTGACTTTAAAGGCAAGCTTAAATTCTTTTCAGAATAGATTTTGAGCTCTTTTGATTGCGTCAAAATATCCTTGGGAAGATGTACAAAAGCAGCATAACCTTCCTTCGTAAATGACTTTTTTAATTCCTCTGCAGGCTTTTTCACCAAGGTAAACTCCACTTCCTTGTCCTTCAGATCAGCGATTTGAAACAAGCCGCTTTCATCTAAAATCTCTACCCGTTTTACTTCCTTATCTTGCATCGCTAACCAGATAGGCACCGCATAAATCGCCGTAATTAAAATAGGCCCTAATAAAGAGGCTATCCAGAAGGATTTCTTTTGAATGCGGGTCAAATACTCCCGCTGAATCACTAATAATATCTTGTTCATGGCTTATTTGGTTTCTTCTACTACCTGAATAAATATGTCATTAAAGGACGGAATCATCTCTTTAAACTCGAATAAATCTACTTGCTTAAGTAAGGCTGCAATGGCCAGATTCGTTTGATCAGGCTGAGTCAATTTGATAAGGGCTCTATTCTTTTCAGGAACGACGCTAATTACCTCAAATGCCTTAGAATCAGCTAATTGACCTGAATAAGAGATCTCGTACTCAAATTTTTTGAAGCGATTTCTGACTTCATTTTTCTCCCCTGTTAAGACCACTTGAGAATGATTAATCAGCGCAATACTATCGCATAATTCCTCAACGGATTCCATGCGGTGAGTAGAGAATAAGATCGTTGTTCCTCTTTCTTTAAGTCCTAAAATTTCATCTTTCAGCATATTTGCATTGATAGGGTCAAAACCAGAAAAAGGCTCGTCTAGAATCAGTAATTTAGGCTCATGCACCACGGTAGCAATAAACTGAGTCTTTTGCTGCATTCCTTTGGACAGATCATCTACCTGCTTATTCCACCAATCCTTTATATCTAGACGGATAAACCAATCCTTCAATCTATTCTGCGCCTCAGCCTTAGAAAGTCCTTTTAATTGGGCCAAATAAAGTAACTGCTCCCCTACCTTCATTTTCTT
>CANLVU010000116.1 GCA_947494535.1 Cytophagaceae bacterium | reverse complement strand
TTGGTCGATACCATCTGGTGCGGATAAGTCTAAGTTTGCGATATCAGCTACAGGTGCATTAAGTTTTGTGCAGGCACCTGACTATGAGAGTCCAGCGGACAATGGTACCAATAATACCTATGAGGTAGCAGTAGTAGCTACGGATGCAGCTGGTAATGCAAGTACTCAAACGGTAACAATTACGGTAACTAACGTCAATGAAGCGCCAACAGATATTGCGTTAAGTGCGAGTAGTGTTGCAGAAAATGCGGCAACAGGAACAATAGTTGGCACCTTGAGTGCAACGGATGTAGATGCTGGAGACACGTTTACTTACACGTTGGTAAGTGGATCAGGTGATACAGACAATGCAAGCTTCACGATAGATGGTAATACTCTGAAAACTGCGGCTGTATTTGATTACGAGACTAAGAGCAGTTACAGTGTAAGAGTCCGTGTAACAGATGCGGGAGGCTTAATATTTGAAAAGCAGTTTACCATTTTGATTATTGACCTAAATGAGGATTCTGATGGCGATGGAATATGGGATGATGTAGAAAAAGGACCTAATATATACTCACTTCTCGATACGGATAATGACGGTATACCCGATTATTTAGATTTAGATTCAGATTCTGATGGTTATTTAGATAGTCATGAACGCAATATCGATACGGATAGAGACGGAATTCCAGACTTCCAGGATTTGGACTCAGACAGCGATGGAATTGCAGACAAAGTGGAAGATGACCTCGATTTTGGGAATATAAAAGACTGTGACCGTGACGGAATTGAAAACCGCTTAGATCCTGATGTATGTGAGCTAATCTTACCACAGATTATTACACCTAATGGCGATGGCTTGAATGATGTATTAATAATCCCAGGTATTTTGCGCTTGCAGCCTAATCGTTTAACAATAATTAATAGATGGGGAAGTGTAGTATTTGATCAGGAAAATTACCTAAACAATTGGGGAGGGATAAGTTTATCTGGCGAATTGCCAGACGGTACTTATTACTATGTGTTGGATTTTAAAGGGGCTAAACCTACCATCACTAACTTTATTTATTTAGATCGCACAGGAAAATGAGAAATATAATAATATTGTTTTTTTTGCTTGGAGGTCAGATTGCTTCCGCCCAAATCGAATCGATGTATTCGATGTATCAAATCAATCCTTTGGTCAGTTCACCTGCATTTTCTGGGATTATTTCCCGTGATGCGAAGGGAGAGTTTGTAGCCATTAACCGCCAACAATGGATAGGCGTTCAGGGTTCGCCCCGAACCTCTATTTTGACGGCTAACTACCAGCTGAAACCCAAAATCGGGATCGCAGGTATTTTCGCATCAGACCAAGCCGGCCCTTTGCGCATTACGAGTCTTTCCGGCGATCTCGCGTATTCTGTACTCTTAAACGAGGATTGGAAAATGAATGGGGGATTACGTTTATCAATGTCATCTGTTTACATCGATTACGCTGGTCTAACTGCGACTGATCCAAATGATCCTTACATACAGATTAATAAGTCTACAGGCTTAAAGCCTAATACTGGCTGGGGACTTCATTTCGCCCACCGCAGCGGCTCGTTTATATCGGTTTCGCAGCCTCGTGTGTTGACCTATGATTTTGGTAATTTATCTGGCGCATTCAAAGATGTGGCTTACTATTATTTGCAGGCAGGAATTTTCGTTCAAGCGGCTCCCGGGATTATTTTGCGCTCCTCGGCAATGCTCCGTATGGCTTCGTCAGTGCCGCTTAACTGGGATTTAAATTTGCTAGCGAATCTGTCGGAAAAAATCGATGTGGGCGTTATTTATCGGGACAAAATCTCGTATGGTGCTCGCTTAGGAGTTCCCTTTTCTAAGAAAGTCTATATGGGTTATACGGTGGAATTTCCTTTAGCTAAGTTGAATCCAATCGGTATTCAAACCCACGAATTAGCGCTTAAATTATCCTTATTTGAGAAACAAAAATGAGACTATTCATCCTATTTATTTTTATCAGTTTTGGCAGTTTCGCGCAGTCTTCTGTTTCACTCATTGTAGGTGGCACGGATCGTACGCTTCAACAGGCTTCGACTAGAAGAGATGTTATGCTTCATTATACAAACCTTATACTCCAATATGGTTATTTGGTGAAGCCTACCTCAGAGGTATTTGGCGGAGTAAATTTTGGATATGTACCATCTTCAAGGGAGCGTACTGCAAGTGGCTTTGCTGGATTGCGGTATTATTTGAAGCCATTAAACAAACGTTTGATTCCTTTTGGACAATTTTCAGGGGAGTTATTATTTGACAATTCTTTTGCTTTAACAAATCGAGATGCAGATTTTATTGGATCAGCCGGTATGGGAATTGATTTTAAAGCGGCTTCCACTATCTCTATACGTGGGTCTGTAGTATTAGGTTTGCCTTTCTTTTCTACAGGTACTTTAAATCCACTTACAAATAGTGGATCTAATCTTTTTACCGGTTTAAGTTTAGTATTTCATTTGCAAAAAACTAAGACCGTTACTCCTCATGAAAGTCAGGCTGAAATAGAGGCAGTTTTAAATAGAATTTCCACTTCTCAAGTAGAGCAAGCTGGTACAAAAAGCATCCAAGTAATTGACAGTGTTTCATTATTTAAACAAAAAACTGATTCGCTTATTAGTGCACCAATAATTGTGGTGGAAAATAAAGTTGACTCAACAAAGGCACTTGCTCTTGATATTAATCTCGATGCGAAAGAACGTGTCTCTAATATTCAATCACTAAGTGATGCAGCATTAGACAGCCTATTTAATACACAGATTTATTTCAAGACAGATAAATCATGGGTGGGGCAGAAGTCAGCTAAAAAACTTGATCGGGTTGTTGAGTTAATGAAAAAATATCCCGAAGTAAAAATTCACTTAAAGGGATATACTGATTATAGAAATACAGTAGAATATAATTCAAAACTTTCATTTAAACGTGTGCATAATGTTTATTTATATTTAATAAAACAAGGCATGCCATCCTTTAGATTTAAAACAGAATCCTTATCAGAAAATGATCCTATTTCATCTACAAATCTCCAATTAAACCGTAGAGTTGAGGTACGGATTTGGCGCTAATGAAATCGATTCGATTAAAATATTGCTCAGAAAATGGTTGCACATTTAAGTTTGTGAATCGACTTAATGTAATGGAATTTATGATCAAGGAAGATATGAATAGCACCTTAGTTGAAATATATCTAGAAACTGGCCATAGAATTTCTCTTTCTAGCCAGCTTGAATCATCTTCAGATTTAACTAAACGCTGGTTGCGCTTTGAGACTTCGGAGGAAATTTTTTTTGATCTCGCAGAATTTGAAGTCCAATGATAATTTAGAACATGGAGTTATTAAATCTTCTTACTTTTAGTTTGAAGATTTTTTTTTGAGTTCGAATTTAAAATTTATCATTATTGTAGGTGTTGAATATATATTTAATTAATAACAATAAGTGGGATGTAGAACTTCCTTTAAATCAAAGGATGTTATTTTTACTTTTCTTGATAATACGCTTGTAGGTTTATGGTGCTAAAACCAAAGCAGAACGACCTGATTTGATACAATTAGATTAACCAATATAATACCAATACTATTTTATTTTGATGTTTTTGTTAGATTTGAGTTCAGTCAGATTTGTTTCATTCCCACCGTCCGGACCGCCAACTAAGAAAAAAGCTTCAAAGAAATTTGAGGCTTTTTTGTTTTCCATCAGGTAAGATTGAGTCTAGTAACGATCTCGTTAAAATCATCTTTTATAAATTCCCAATATTTACCCCTTAAGCAAATAGGGTTTAGGTCGTCATCCGCATATTCAAAATTGGTTAAATTTTTGATCATGGTATTATTGTCATGGGAATACGGATAGCGCTTTTCATGTAATGTTATCATTTGTGGGATACTGAACCGTGCAAGTAATTCATGTAAATCCCAGAAGTCTTTTTTTCTACCACCTCTTTGAATAACATCCATTTTCATCGCAATAATTTCTTCAATTGAAGCCATTCGAATGGTGTCAACTACAATAAAGGGTTGGATAAATGGGTCTGTGTAAAAAACATCTAATTTGACAGAATGTTCTTTGTCTTCTCCTATAAAGTAGGCTTTTCCTAGAGCTGGAGGCATGGTTGTGGTCGCGACATAATTGAATCGCTGTCTCAAAGAATAATCAATTTGATCAAAGTCTATATCTCCATAGTTGATATCACTAAATAGATCGATATCGATTGATTCTCGGTGACCTATTTGTAAACTTAATGCGGTGCCACCTACTAAGCGAAAAGTATCAAAAATGGGGGTACTCATAACAATGAAAAGGCTTTTTTTCAACAACTCATTTATCGTGTTGAAGTATAGCGTTTTCATCGTTAGGTTTGGAATAAAGGGTATAGGGTGCTCCTGTTTGTTGTTTTAAGGCCTCAGTGATGATTGCTGCGCCATAGAATTGCTTGATTTCATTTTTCTCAAGCTCGTTTCCTCGTTCAAATATGCGTCGAATAACCGCTTTCTTTTGCTTATTCCAATCGATTTGACTGATATCCGTATCCCAAAATACTGATTTTCTGATATTGGCTATAGTAGGTGTAGCCGGCTTGATTTTTTTCTTCTCTTCCTGAATTTCAAAGTAGGTTTGTAGTAATGCCAAACTACCCTCTTCTAAATCGAGTTGTCGTTCAATTTTTAGAGCTAAAGCGGTATTTAAATTTC
>CANLVU010000115.1 GCA_947494535.1 Cytophagaceae bacterium | reverse complement strand
GCGTCGCTATGATGATATGGCCAAAGTTCCTAACCTCAATGTGCAACCCATCGAATTTTACGCTAGCTTCTTACAGGAGAACCTGAAATGATTCTAGCTGATGTAAAAACCTGGAAATGGCATCCTGCCTGGTCCATGATCGCCGCTTTTGGTTGCTATTTCTGTGTCTATGGTTTCCGTAAACCTTTCACCGCGGGTACCTATGAAGAACAGTTTTTCATGGGAATCCACTGGAAATCCATTCTGATTTCCTCCCAAATCGCGGGTTATATGCTTTCGAAATGGTGCGGCATTTTCTTCGTCTCCTCCATCACTTGGGAGAAACGGGCGAAAGCGATTATAGTCAGTATTTTGATTGCTGAACTCGCCTTATTAGGTTTTGGATTAGTGCCAAAGCCCTACAATCTGATTTTTTTATTACTCAATGGCCTTCCACTCGGTATGATCTTTGGTTATATCCAAGGATTTTTAGAGGGTAAAAAGAATACCGAATTATTCATCGCCGCCTTAGGCAGTAGTTTTATCTTAGCCGATGGTGTATCTAAATCGGTGGGGGGTTCTTTGTTGAATTGGGGCGTGGCGGAAAACTGGATGCCCTTTGCGGCGGGATTACTTTACGCCATTCCCTTTCTATTTTTTGTGTGGATGTTGACGCAGATTCCTCGCCCTACCGCAGAGGAAGTGGCGGATCGAGCTGAACGTCAACCCATGACTCAAAAAGACCGCATTCAGCTGATAAAGCAGCTTTGGCCAGGGATTCTAACGATTTCTTTATTGTATTTGTTTGCTTCGTTATTGCGCGGAATTCGATCCGATTTTGCACCGGAAATTTGGAAGTATTTAGGCTACGAAGGAGTCCCCTCTATTTATTCCCAAACAGAGATCTGGGTCACCGTGGGCATATTGGTGATTAATGGGAGTTTAGTGCTAATAAAACGCAATTACCTGGCTTTCTTCATTAGCCTCAGCGCCATTGCGACTGGCTATTTATTATTGGTAATCGCTGGCTTGTGGGGGGTGAACTCGATGAACAGTTTTTGGCTGATTGTGCTGACTGGATTTGGCATTTACTTACCCTATTTAACCATTACAACATCTGTATTTGAACGCATGATTGCGATTACCAGACACAAAGCAAATATTGGATTCTTAATGTATATCGTAGACTCGATCGGCTACTTAGGATACAATGTATTATTAATTGCGGCAGGCTTTATTTTTCCAAACTGGAACCTGCCGCAACTCTTTTTCTCTTGGATCACGATCTTAGGATTTGCTGGACTTGCGTTATCTATTGGATCGTGGATTTACTTTAAGTGGAAATTATCCCGTAATCCAACGGAAGAATAAGAACAATAAGGCTGAAAGTATAATCGTTACAGGCAAGGTTAAAATCCAAGCTAAAACGATATTTTTCACGGTATCTCCTTGCAGGTTTTTGATACCTCGCTGTGCCACCATCGTTCCAGCAATACCAGAACTTAATACGTGCGTGGTACTTACTGGCCACTTATAAGCCGTGGCTAAACCAATGGTCAAAGAAGCGATTAATTCCGCTGAAGCTCCTTGCGCATAGGTCAAGTGATCCTTGCCAATTTTCTCACCGATTGTTACTACAATACGCTTCCAACCGATCATCGTTCCTAATCCAAGGGAAAGTGCCACCATCCACATCACCCAATTGGGTGCGAAGTCTGTCACTCCGGCCATCCCCGTGCTAGAAGATGCGCCAAACGTAAAGAAAGGTGCCTTAGAGCCAGCCGTTGCCTTTTTCCAAGCATTTTTATCATCTTCAGAAAGAGCTACTGATTCACTTTCAATTAATTTCTTCGAATTCTTATTAATCGTTAATGCTGCTTTACGAATGGCGAATTTTTGATCAGTTGATAGTGTAGCGGGCGTTAAATTTTGTGCAGTAATTACCGCTAAGTCAGTCGATGATTTTTTCAATTCCATCACGTAGCCACGCTCTTTATCAGATAAAGGAACCGTATCAATTTTAGTGGTAATGGTTTGCACCGTTGCTAAACTAGACTTCACCATTTGCATGTCTAACGTTGTGTTGATCGCAAAATAACCAGGTAAAAAAGCAATTAAAATAACCATCACTAAACCAATACCTTTTTGGCCATCATTTCTACCATGGAAGAAAGAAACTAAAGTACAAGTCGCGATTAAGATCGAACGAATCCACAACGGTGGCGGAGATTTCTTCTTAGGTTCTTTGAAAATATCCTTGTTAGTCACCGTCTTTTTCAAGATGTACATTAAGATGATTGCTAATGCAAAACCAAATAAGGGTGAAAGAAAAAGTGCTTGGCCGATCTCAATTACTTTTTCCCAATTCAAGGCAGAAATACCTTTGTTGGATGCTTCTGGTAATAGAGCGTGACCTAAACCAATGCCAATAATCGAACCAATTAAGGTATGTGAACTAGAAGCCGGAATTCCAAAATACCAAGTACCTAAATTCCAAATAATAGCTGAAATTAACAGAGAAAGTGCCATTGCCATCGAATGATAGACATTCGTATCGACGAGCAACTCCGTGGGGAGCAGACCTATAATACTCATAGTCACCCCTACACCACCCGTCAATAATCCTAGGAAGTTCATAAATCCTGACCAAACAACCGCCTGAGTAGGACGCAAAGAATGCGTGTAAATAACGGTTGCTACTGCGTTTGCTGTATCGTGAAAACCATTCACGAATTCAAAAGCACAAGCGGCTAATAGACAGAAACAAAGTAGGAAGAACAACGTAGGATCTAATCCGAACATAAAACAATTTTTAAAGATAAAAATTCAATCTACTAAGGTAAGTTTCATTTACAATACCCATGTTAAGGAATTGTTAAATACCTTATTTTACTTCACTTTTAAATGATACTCCGATGGCTTTTGCAGCCTTGTGAATTAATTCTTTTTGGAAGACTTTTTCCACCGTTTTAACCTCGCCTAAAGCCTGAACATTCGCCCCAATCATCGCATACCAAATCTGGTAACAATCCTTTACACTCTCGCCATGCGAAGTCCACTCGGTTTTAATAGCGTCTCCACGACCATGGTCAGTCGTAATTAACAAGGTCGTTCTACCTTTATAATCTGGATCTGTATTCACAAAATCCCAAATCTCCCCTACCCACGCATCAAACTGATGTGCGGCATCTAGGTAATGATTGTAGACTCCTTCGTGTGCAAATTCATCCGTTTCACCATATGAAATATACAACGCTTTAGGCTTATTTTTCTTCAAATAATGCATCGCCTTGAAATGCGTAAATGCGTCTAATGACTCCGCCATGCCAAAAGGCTTGAATGATTCTTTCAACATCTTCGCCAGCAGTTGAGTCTCTGGATCCTTCTCTAGTTCTGGATAGGAGTCAAAAGCATTAACCACAGGAAAACCGGCTCTCTTCTCATTCATGATACGATCGAATGCATCCCATGCACCAAAGGCAGCTACCTTCCCTTTATAGGCAGGTAAGGAGTTCAAGTATTCAAAAAAGTTCGTATTCGGATTAGGCTTGTAGTCGTTTGAATTAACCGCCGTATCTACTTGACCCGTTAAAATTTCACTGTATCCTGGATAGGAAAACCAATACGGATTCGCATTATCTACTTGACTTCCAGCTGCTCTATTTCCATGCAATTGACCCGCCGCAGCTAATTTACCCCAGAAAAAAGGCATCAATTTTTTGCGTCGTTCTTGCACCGTAGGCGCGTAATATTGCTGTATTAAACGCGCAGAATCCCCATGATGAAAGCGCTTCATTTTAACAATGGAAGTATCGATTCCATTGAAAAGTTCTTGCCAACGGTAGCCATCAGTCGTGATGACAATGACGCGAGCATCTGAATCTTTTTGTGAAAAGGCAGTATTCGAAACAGCAACTAGGAAAAGAAGTGATATGTATAGTTTGTTCATAATATTAGTATGTAAAACCAAAGCTAATTTATACAATTAAACAGATTATAACCTCAAGATTATTATATCAATAAAACAAGAAATGCTGGGGAGAATCTCCTCAGCATTTTCTGTATTACACCAATATATTATCTTGATATCCCGGTAGAAACCCAGGTCTTTTTTTCTTTGTCGTATTTTAAATACTTATCCGGCCATTCCACATAATGCCTCATGGATAAATATTCATTTAGATCTCCTTTCTTCATTAATTCACGAAAAAGGAATGTTCCTCGTTCCTTAACTAATTCTTCACTAAAATGAGGCGTGTTAACCACTTCCTCAAAATTTTCTGGCTGCAAACTTCCTTCTTTTAAAGTGAATTTGCCTACCACGCCGCGACGCAAACTTTTTAAATTAGCGACCGGTCTACTAAGCAGAAAGAAACAGTCTCCATTCTCTAATTTAGTCAATTTGACAAAATGAAAGAGAGGCAAGCGACTAACGTATTCTGCTCTAAATTTCTTTTGAAACCTGGTGTCTAGATTAGCATAAACAGCATTTTCTGACACAAGGGTAATCACATTGGTTAATAAAGTATCTCGATCTGAATCTGAGAAGTAATATTCTGCTTCGTCCTTCGAATGACAAGCTGAAAAAATAATTAAACTGATGAATATTGGTGCGAGTATCTTTTTCATTGGTGTATTAAAAAAGGGTCATCTGAAATCTTTCAGATGACCCTTTAGTTAAGCTATACTATTTCAAATAAAGTACTGTGTTAGGAGCAAACTCAGCCCAAGTAGCTGTCCAG
>CANLVU010000114.1 GCA_947494535.1 Cytophagaceae bacterium | reverse complement strand
CTGATTTTTTCTCAGACGCTAAAGTAGCTTTGTAGGCTAATAGTTCTGCCTCGGTTGTTCCTAAGAGTTCAGCTGCAGCCTCTGATGAGATGACCAAAACAGGTGCTTCGTTTGCAGCTGATGCTGCATCAGCAAAGGCCATACGCTCATTACCAAAACGTTTCATCATCGCTTGACGTTGACGTACTTGGTTACCAAAAGTTTTCGTATCACGATCTGCGATCAAGATTAAGCCTTTTGCACCAGCTGCTTGGGCGCGCTTTAATTTTTCTTTCCAACCATCTCCCTTACCAAAAATCGATGGATTTTTAGAACCAGAAAGTACATAATTGCCAGCGGCATCCTTAGCCTCGCCTTCGAATGCTAAAACCATTTTGCCTTTGGCATTTAACTTGTCAAAATCCGCATAGCCGCCTTGCTGAACTCCAAAACCAGCAAATACCGTTGGGAATTTTGAATTAGCAGCCACTGGCGCTAAAGCACTCGCCATCATGTCGACTAAGTATTCGTATTTCTTTCCTTTAGCAGAAATGAAAACGTTAGTCCAGGCGCGATTCACGAGGTCCACTTTTTGGAAATAAGACCCATTCACTGGCGCAATGCCTGATTTCTTAAAGGAGTCAGCAATGTAGTTTGCGGCCACTAATTGTTCCGCCGAACCCGTATTACGACCTTTTAAGCTATCGGAAGCGATAAAAGTCAAGTGTTTTTTCAGATCATCCGCTCTAATAGACAGCGCATAAGGTACTGGATCTCCCTGAGCGATGGCGCTCATCGGGATTAATTTAGCGGCTAATAATAGCCCTAAAACATAGATGTTAGTTTTTTTCATTTTTCGAAACAAAATTTAAGAAAGCGAAGTTAAGAATCTAAAAATAAATCGCTAAAAAAAGATTAAATTTGTGGCGATTTTCTAATCTATATTCTCAACATTCATGACCTTAAATTACACTTATCAGGAAGACTTTTCTTTACGTCATAACAATGCAGACGCAGCTGATATAGCTGTCATGTTAAAAACCATTGGCGTAGATAGTTTAAATACACTTATTCAACAAACTGTCCCTGAGAAAATTCGTTTAACACAAGGGCTTCGCTTGCCAGAACCGAAATCTGAATTCGCGTTCTTGCGTGATTTTAAAGCGATGATGGGCCAAAACCAGATCTTCAAATCACACATCGGTTTAGGTTATTCAGACACTATTGTGCCTACGGTTATTTTGAGAAACATTTTAGAAAATCCTTCTTGGTACACGGCTTACACCCCTTATCAAGCAGAAATTGCACAAGGTCGTTTGGAAATGTTATTAAACTACCAAACGATGATCATCGACCTTACCGGCATGGAATTAGCCAACGCGTCCCTTTTAGATGAAGGAACTGCATCAGCTGAAGCGATGACGATGTTATATGGACAGCGTCCAGCAGAACGCAATCAAGCTGAGGCTTATTTCGTGTCTGACTTATGCCTTCCACAAACGATTGACTTATTGAAAACGCGTGCAGAACCGATCGGTATCGAAATCGTGGTGGGCGATCACCGCACCTTCGATGTAACGGACGCGCGTTTCTATGGAATGATGTTACAATACCCCGCTTCAAATGGCGAGGTATTTGATTATAGTGCTTTAATCGCAGCAGCGAAAGAAAATGGCTTACAAGTCGTGGTCGCAGCGGATTTATTAGCCTTGACTTTATTAACGCCTCCAGGTGAAATGGGAGCCGATGCAGTCGTGGGTGTTTCACAGCGTTTCGGGGTACCGATGGGCTTTGGTGGACCACACGCTGGATTCTTCGCAACGAAAGAAAAATACAAGCGTAATATTCCAGGTCGTATCATCGGTGTTTCGGTAGACGCAGAAGGAAACCGCGCTTTACGTATGGCGCTTCAAACCCGCGAGCAACACATTCGCCGCGAAAAAGCGACTTCGAATATCTGTACGGCGCAAGTATTGCTTTCCATTATGGCGGCTTCTTACGCCATTTACCACGGCCCAACAGGCTTGAAGAAAATCGCTGAAAAAGTGTACGGCTTAACGGAATTACTAGCAGTTAACTTACGCAAACTAGGTTTCACTTTAGAAAATACACACCATTTCGATACACTAACGATTCAGACGGGAGCGCAAACGACGGACTTACGTGTTTTGGCAGAAAAAGCAAAACGCAACTTACGTTATACGGCAACTACGACGAGCATCTCTCTAGATGAGACGACGCAAGAAGCTGACGTGATTGAAATCATCTCGTTCTTCGAGACCTTAAAAGGCTCGAAAACGGCAGAGAAAAATGTTACCTGGACCATCCCGGCCGCATTAACTCGTAGCTCGACTTTCTTAACGCACAGCGTTTTCAATAAATACCATTCCGAGCACGGGATGTTGCGTTATTTAAAATCTTTGGAATCGAAAGATTTATCGATGGTTCATTCGATGATTTCGTTGGGTTCTTGCACAATGAAATTGAATGCGACGACGGAAATGATTCCGGTGACATGGCCAGAATTAGGCAAAATGCACCCATTCGCACCGGCTTCTCAGACAAAAGGCTACCAACAATTAGTGGCTGATTTGAATGAGTGGTTATGTGAAATTACGGGTTTTGCCAAAATGTCTATGCAGCCTAACTCTGGAGCACAAGGCGAATACGCGGGATTAATGACCATCCGCGCCTACCATGCGTCTCGTGGTGATCATCACCGCAACATTGCCATCATCCCCTCTTCCGCACACGGAACAAACCCTGCTTCAGCGGTTATGGCTGGTATGAAAGTGATTGTTTCGCCTTGCGATGCAAGTGGAAATATTGATATGGCTGATTTAACGGCCAAAGCCTTAGAACACAAAGACAACCTCTCTTGCCTAATGATCACGTACCCAAGTACGCACGGGGTATTTGAGGAGACTATCCAAGAGATTTGCGAAATCATTCACGAAAACGGCGGTCAAGTCTATATGGACGGCGCGAACATGAATGCCCAAGTAGGTTTAACCTCCCCTGCGCGCATCGGAGCGGACGTTTGTCACTTGAACCTACACAAGACTTTCTGTATCCCTCACGGTGGTGGTGGCCCAGGCATGGGACCTATCGGAGTAGCGCCACAATTAGTTCCTTTCTTGCCAGGTCACGTACATGACGGTGGCTCGGGAGCGGTTTCTGCGGCTCCGGTAGGATCTGCTAGTATTTTGGCCATCTCTTACGCTTACATCGCGATGATGGGAGGAAAAGGTTTAACGACAGCTACTGAAATTGCGATCTTAAACGCGAACTACATCAAGACACGTTTAGAAAAAGAATTTAGTATTCTCTATACAGGAACGCAAGGACGTAGTGCACATGAGATGATCGTGGATTGCCGTCCGTTCAAATTATCCGCTGGCGTAGAGGCAGAAGATATCGCGAAACGTTTAATGGATTATGGCTTCCACGCACCTACCCTTTCTTTCCCAGTAGCTGGAACCTTGATGATCGAGCCAACAGAGTCTGAGAACAAAGACGAGTTAGATCGCTTCTGCGATGCTTTATTGAGCATCCGTGCAGAAATTCGTGAGATCGAAGAAGGAAAAGCGGACAAAGCTTCGAACGTATTAAAACACGCTCCACATACACAATCGGCCGTATTATTAGGCGATTGGGATCGTCCTTATTCACGCGAGAAAGCGGTATTCCCGTTGCCTTATGTAAAGGCAAATAAGTTTTGGCCAATGGTTTCTCGTATCGACTCCGCTTATGGAGATCGTAACTTGGTTTGTGCTTGCGAGCCTATGGAGAGTTATATGTAGCATTTGATTCTGGAGGGCGACTGTCACGGTCGCCATGACCTTAGAAGAAAAAAGGCGACCGCTGCGCGGTCGCCTTTTTTTACACAAATAAAATTTAGTATGCTTGCATAACATAATTCCTTTTATTTATATTTACACATCGAGATTTAAATACGTAGATATGAATCGTGCCATTAAAAAAGTAGCCATTTTAGGCTCAGGAATTATGGGCTCTAGAATAGCCTGTCATTTCGCAAACATTGGGGTTCAGGTCCTATTATTGGACATTGCACCACAGACTTTGAGCCCAGAGGAAGAGGCCAAAGGTCTTCGTTTAGAACACCCTTCGGTACGTAACCGAATCGTCAACGCTGCATTTCAACAAACTATAAAAGCAAAGCCCGCATCGCTCTACGCGCCGGGCTTTGCGAATAACATCAAGCTAGGCAACTTCGATGACAACCTTTCAGAAATCAGTTCAGCGGACTGGATCATGGAAGTAGTCGTAGAAAACCTAGCCATCAAACAATCGCTCTACGAAAAAGTAGAGAAGTTCCGCACACCGGGCACCTTAGTAACCTCGAATACATCGGGAATTCCGATTCATTTGATGTCAGAAGGTAGAAGTGAAGATTTCCAAAAGCATTTCTGCGGAACCCACTTCTTCAACCCTCCCCGCTACCTACGTTTATTCGAAGTGATTCCGGGTCCTAAAACGGATGCGGCGATTATCGAATTCCTACTAAGCTACGGCGAAACCGAATTAGGAAAAACGGCCGTGCTTTGCAAAGACACACCTGCCTTCATCGCGAATCGCATTGGAGTTTATTCGATGATGCAGACGATGAAAGTGGTGGAGGAATTAGGCTTAACAGTGGAGCAAGTCGATAAATTGACTTCTAAAGTCGTAGGTCGTCCTAAATCTGGTACGTTCCGTCTTTCGGATGTGGTCGGTTTAGACACCACGGTTCACGTGGCGAACAATTTAAAGGCCT
>CANLVU010000113.1 GCA_947494535.1 Cytophagaceae bacterium | reverse complement strand
TATGGCGATTTCACGTGCACTTCAAACGCAAGATGCAGAATTACGTTCCCCTTTGAAAAAAGAAGGATTCTTAACTCGTGACCCACGTATGGTGGAGCGTAAGAAACCGGGACGTGCGAAAGCTCGTAAGAGATTCCAGTTCTCTAAGCGTTAAGATTTGTTCGTGGAAAAGGCTTGTCTGTTGCCGATGCCTTTTCCACTTTTATATTATTCACACTTAAACAACCAAAATGGCACAATTAAGCTACAACGACTTGCTTGACGCAGGCGTTCACTTCGGTCACTTGACTCGTAAGTGGGATCCTAAAATGGCTCCATATATCTTTATGGAGAAAAATGGTATCCACATCATTGATCTAAATAAAACTATCTCTTCCTTAGAAGAAGCTTCAGCAGCTCTTCGTGCGATTGTACGTTCAGGCCGTAAGGTGATGTTCGTTGCGACGAAGAAGCAAGCACAAGAAATTGTGACGACAGAAGCAGATAAATTAAAAATGCCATACGTAACTGACCGTTGGTTAGGTGGTATGTTGACTAACTTCGCGACTGTACGTAAGTCTATCAAGAAGATGTCTAGCATTGATAAAATGTTAAAAGACGAAGTTATCGTGAAGACAATCGCTAAGCGTGAGCGTTTAATGTTAACTCGTGAAGAAGAAAAATTAAAGCGTGTGTTAGGTGGTATCACTGAATTAACTCGCCTTCCAGCGGCTTTATTCATTGTAGACGTTAAGCGTGAGCACATCGCGGTTTCTGAGGCTAAGAAATTAGGTATCCCAGTTTTCGCTATGTGTGATACAAACTCTAACCCAGATTTAGTTGACTATCCTATCCCAGCAAATGACGATGCATACAAGTCTATCTCTATCATCATCACAGCTATTTCTAAAGCGATCGAAGAAGGTTTAGCTGAAAGAAAGCAGGATAAAGATGATGCTCGTGAGGCGGAAGAAGTAGAAGCTAAAAAAGCAGCGGACGACGATTCACAAGAGGCAGCTAAGGTAGCGGCTAAATACGAAAAAGAAGCAGAACAAGAATAAATATTCATAACATGTCAATTACAGCAGCAGACGTAAATAAGTTACGCCAAATGACAGGCGCGGGAATGATGGATTGCAAAAAAGCTTTGACAGAAGCCGAAGGTGACTTCGAAGCAGCAGTTGATTTCCTTCGTAAAGCAGGTCAAAAAGTAGCAGCGAAACGTGCAGATAATGAAACGAATGAAGGTGTTGTTTTAGTAGCACTTAACGCGGATCACTCAAATGGCAAAATAATTGCTTTAGCTTGCGAAACTGAACCAGTTTCTAAAGTTCCAGATTTCAACAACTTAGCGAAAACAATCATTGACAAAGCAGCAGCGTCTCACGCTCCTTCAGCGCATGATTTATTAGCTGAACCTTTAGCCGATGGACGTTCAGTAGAAGGTCACATCATCGACTTAACAGGTAAAATTGGAGAAAAAATCTCGTTAGCTGCTTACGAAAATGTATCAGCTGAGAAAGTGGTTTCTTACATTCACTCTAACAACAAAATCGGTGTTTTAGTAGCATTCGAGAACGTTCAAGGAGCAGATGTATCTGAAGTAGGTAAAGATATCGCCATGCAAATCACCGCTATGAAACCTGTCGCTTTAGACAAGGATGGCGTTGATTCTGAGACAATTGAAAGGGAAATCGAAATTGGAAAAGATCAAGCACGTCAAGAAGGTAAGCCGGAGGCGATGTTAGAGAAAATTGCGGTTGGTAAATTAGAGAAGTTCTACAAAGAGCAAACTTTATTGAACCAACAATTCGTAAAAGACTCATCGATCACGATTCGTCAACTATTAGAGCAAACACAGAAAGGTTTAACGATTTCATCGTTCAAACGTATTTCTTTGGTTTAATACCCCTCGAATTCATAAGAAAGACCCTCCCGAAACGGTGGGTCTTTTTTTTGTTAGAAAAAATGTGCCTGATGCTCATTTTGAGTTGATAGAATGCGGGACATTTTCTAACTTGTAGTTGAATTTAATTTCTGAAAATTTCAACGCACGAATGGCATTAATCAGCATCTTAGGTGGAGGAGAAAGTGGCGTAGGAGCCGCTCTATTGGCAAAATCAAAGGGGTTTGATGTATTCTTGTCTGACTCCGGAGTGCTGAAGTCGACGTATCAAGAGACACTTCGTGAAAATCAGATTGAATTCGAGACCGGAGGTCACTCATTAGACCGTATTTTAACATCGGACGAGATCATTATTAGCCCCGGTATTCCAGAGAAAACGGATATTGTTAAGGCCATCAAGGCAAAAGGAATTTCTTTAGTTTCAGAAATAGAATTTGCTGCGCGTTATACGAAGGCCAAAATCGTGGCCATCACGGGATCAAATGGAAAAACGACCACTACCCTGCTGACGTATCATTTCTTGAAATCTGCGGGCCTTAAAGTAGGTTTGGCAGGTAATATAGGCCAAAGTTTCGCGAAACAAGTGATGGAAGATCAGCACGAGGTGTATGTCTTAGAGATTTCCAGCTTCCAATTAGATCGCTGCTTCCAATTCAAACCGGATGTAGCCGTATTATTAAATATTACTCCTGATCACCTTGATCGCTACGAATATAAATTTGAAAATTACATAGCCTCTAAGTTTCGGATATTCCAAAATGCGGACGCTAGTACAAGCTGCGTATTTTGGGCAGATGACGAAGTGCTAAAGGCGAACTTAGCTACTATTTCAGCAAGTGCGTGCGTAAAAACGGTTAGTTTCAACACAAAAGCTGACGCCTATATTTCGGCGGACAAAATTCAATTCGAAGCAGCTGAACTCAATTTAGCGGATGCTCCACTCAAAGGACCGCACAATGCCATCAATATGGCAGTAGCCATGTTAGCAGCGCATGAGGCAGGAGTAACTTTCACGCAAATACTGAAGTCCCTACCCTTCTTCGAAAATGCACCACATAGATTAGAATCGTGTGCGAAATGGAATGGAGTTGAATTTATCAATGACTCCAAAGCAACGAATGTGGATGCGGTATATTATGCCTTAAATAGCTATGAGCAACCTTTGATTTTGATCATGGGAGGAGTGGACAAAGGAAACGAATATGACGTTTTAGATCCACTGGTGAAGGAAAAAGTCAAAGGTTTGATATGCTTAGGCACAGATAATATTAAGCTAGAACAGCATTTCAGCCCACTAGTTCCGCAGCTTTTTGCGACAGATTCACTTGAAGCAGCCGTAAAAAAGGCAAAAGAATGGGCTGCCTCTGGTGACGTCGTTTTGCTTTCGCCCGCTTGTGCTAGTTTCGATTTATTTAAAAATTACGAAGATCGAGGAGATCAATTTAAAAGCACTGTTAAACGTTTGATCCATGGATAGTAAAATCAGAGCCTTTTTTCAAGAGCACCTGAAAGGGGATTATAAGATTTGGTTGATCGTGTTTATTTTAAATGCGTTCGGATTATTGATTCAGTTCTCTGCTAAGGCGAAGCTGACGATGGATGGACCTTTTGAGCCGCTTTCGAGCTTTATTAAAACCTTGGTTATTTTAGGTATTTCGTTCTATTTAATGTCCTATTTCTCTAAATCGAACTATAGCCGGGTGGCTAAGTTTAGCGATTTAGCTTTGTTTTTATCTTGGGGACTCGTGATGGTAGCCTATGTTTTTGGAGCTACAAAAGGAGGGGCAAATCGCTGGGTGCAGTTAGGCCCTATTTCCTTTATGCCCTCGGATATGGTGAAATTATGCCTGATTACGAGCTTAGCAAAAGACTTCTCTTCTAAACAGGCTGACCCGGAATCATATAACACCGTGATGTTTATTCGCATGCTGTTCAAAATTGGTATTTCTTGCTTTTTGATCATGCTTTCGAACTTCTCGACCAGTGTGTTGATCTTTTTGACGAGTATTATTTTGATGTTTTTTGGCCGTGTTCCTTATAAACAAATTGCCTTGATTATTACCGCTGTCGCCATCATCGGAATAACGGTAGTTTCTTTAGGAATTGGTCAAAGAGCGCAAACGGTAAAAACCAGGATTGAAAACTATGTTCAACGTATTGGCAAAAATGAAACCAAGGCAAATAAGGCAAAGAACGAGGATTACCAAATCACTCGAAGTCTCTACGCCATTGCGACAGGTGCCATTCACCCGAAGGGGCCAGGAAAAAGCCAACAACGTTATATCTTATCCCAAGCAGAATCTGATTTCGTCTATGCCATCATTATTGAGGAATATGGACTTGTCGGAGGGCTCGCTATTCCGCTCTTGTTTCTGATTTTTATGTACCGAGGGGCGAAGGCCATTCAGTATAGTAATAAACCGTTTGGAGGCCTATTGTCTGCCGGACTTACCTTCTCCATCGTCTTCCAGGCTTTCATTAATATGCTGGTGGCCGTGGATGCAGGTCCAGTAACTGGCCAACCGATGCCAATGATTTCAGCCGGGGGAACCTCTTTGATATTTACGGCCATTTCTATTGGCCTTATTTTAGCCGTTAGTAAGGACAAAGATCCGGAACCTGCTCAACCCTCTGCCCTCGCCTAATGTCTATTAAACGCGTTATCATTTCAGGAGGAGGAACCGGGGGTCATATTTACCCTGCCATTTCGATCGCGAATGCGATGAAGGAAATCGACCCTTCTTTGGAATTCTTGTTCGTAGGGGCTGAAGGGAAAATGGAGATGGAGAAAGTGCCCAAAGCCGGCTTTCATATCATCGGTCTTCCCATTGTAGGCATCCAACGAACCCAGGTTTGGAAGAATGTATTCTTCC
>CANLVU010000112.1 GCA_947494535.1 Cytophagaceae bacterium | reverse complement strand
TCTAAAGTTGTATTTTCTAAAACGGATAAGTTCGCGTCCCTCCATTTTGTTAAGACCGTTCTCAGCTGGCACGTTTCCTCGTCAGCACAGTCATCGCATTTGCCATAAAAATGAAGTGAGACGCACAAAGCTGGGGCAATCGGACCATCTACAATTCTGATAATTTTTGCAAAAGTAACTTCCGCAGGAGGAATGCGCAGGTAGTAACCGCCGCCTTTCCCTTTTTGGGACTGTAAAATTCCGTGATTACGTAACTCCAATAAGATCGCTTCGAGGAATTTCTTTGGTATTCTCTCTGATTCCGCAATATGCGAAATCAATAAGGGCCCTTTCTCGTAGGATTGCGCCAATACTTTTAAAGCCTTTAAAGCATATTTTGCTTTCTTCGAAATCATAGTGCTGTTGATTGTGAACCAAAGCTAAACAAAATTCAGGAATACTCCATTAGTCCGCTCGATTAAGTACTTATATGGGCAAAAAAAAGAGGCTAACCTTTTCAGGCAGCCTCTTCATGTAATTCTACTAAATTAGAAACGGAAGTGAGAGAACGCTTTGTTCGCTTCTGCCATTCTGTGTGTATCATCTTTCTTCTTCACCGCTGCTCCCTCACCTTTCGATGCTGCAATGATTTCATTCGCTAAGCGATCCATCATTGTTTTGTCACCACGCTTACGTGCGTAACCAATTAACCACTTCATTCCCAATGAAACTTTACGTTCAGCTCGTACTTCTGTTGGTACTTGGAAGTTTGCACCACCCACGCGACGGCTCTTAACCTCCACGGATGGCATCACATTATTTAATGCTTTTTTCCAAGTTTCTAAACCGTTTTCTTTTGTACGCTCCTCTACTTTATCTAACGCATCATAAAAGATGGTAAATGCAGTGGATTTCTTTCCATCGTACATTAAGTTGTTTACAAACTTAGTTACTAATACATCCTTAAATTTAGGATCAGGTAATACGTAGCGTTTTTTTGGTTTCGCCTTTCTCATGTTGTTAGTTTTTAAATTCGACCCAACCTTCTGCTTTAACGAGCATACTGGATCTTTCTGTTAGAAATAATTACTTTTTAGCTGCTGCTGCTTGACCTGGTTTAGGACGCTTTGCACCATACTTCGAACGAGACTGTAAACGACCAGAAACACCGGCTGTATCTAAAGCTCCACGAATGATGTGATAACGTACACCTGGTAAGTCTTTTACACGACCACCACGGATCAAAACGATCGAGTGCTCTTGTAAGTTGTGACCTTCACCTGGAATGTAGGCATTCACTTCTTTTTGATTTGTCAAACGTACACGCGCTACTTTACGCATCGCTGAGTTTGGTTTTTTAGGAGTAGTCGTGTATACACGAGTACAAACCCCTCTTCTTTGTGGACAAGAATCCAAAGCTGGTGACTTAGATTTCCAAGTCATTTGCTCACGTCCCTTGCGCACTAATTGCTGAATAGTTGGCATTTTGGAATAATTACCGTTTAAAATTTAAAATTCTTTTAATCCCTACAAGCGTGACAGACTCAATTAGATGGAGTTCTCCCACACTAATGGGGGTGCAAAGTTAGCAATAAGATATAGAAATCAAAAGGGGAAAATGAAAATTATTTTAAAAACCCGCGGATACCCATTTCCAAACCACGTAATTCTGCTAAACCGCGTAAACGACCGATGGCCGTGTAGCCTGGATTGGTCTTCTTTCCTTCCTGTAAATCATCTAGCATGCGATGCCCGTGATCTGGACGGAATGGCAAGCGGAAATCTTGTCGACCAGACGCAATTCGTTTGTCCTGCTCCTTCACCAAACCTTTCATCACCCCAAACATATCCACATCACCGTCTAAATGGTCAGCTTCGTGGAAATTACCAAATTCATCACGTCGCGTCGCGCGTAAGTGAATGAAATTAATATGGTGACCTAATCGCTCCACCATCCCCACTAAATCATTGTCTTCTCTAACGCCGTAGCTTCCCGTGCAGAAACACAATCCATTCACGTTACTCTCGTAAGCATTCAATAATTGCACCGCATCGCTTTCCGTACTCACCACACGAGGTAAGCCTAAAATCGGATACGGTGGATCGTCCGGGTGAATCGACAGATTAACCCCAGCCTCCTCGGCTGCAGGTGTGATCTCTCGAATAAATTCATATAAATTTTCACGCAATTCCTTCTCCCCTACTTCGGAGTAGGTATCCAAAGCCTCTTGGAATGACTTCAAGGTGAAGCTTTCTTCCGAACCCGGAAGGCCCGCGATGATATTGCGAATTAATTTCTCTTGCTGTGCTTGAGTGGATGCTTCGAACCATTTTTTAGCTCTTGCGATTTGCTCCGCTGTGTAATGCTGCTCTGCTCCTGGGCGTTTCAATAAGAACAATTCAAAAGCACAGAATTCAGCCGCATCGAAACGTAAACCCGTACTTCCATCCGGGAAACGGAAGTCTAAATCGGTACGCGTCCAGTCTAAGATAGGCATGAAATTATAGCAAACGAGGTCTAACCCTGCCTTGCCCACATTACGTAAAGACGTCTTGTAGTTTTCGTAGTATTGCTTGTAGTTACCTGAGCGTGTTTTGATATCCTCGTGAACCGGAATACTTTCAATCACAGACCAGCTTAATCCGGCCGCCTCAATGATGGCTTTACGTTCCAAAATATCCTGCAGCTCCCACACTTTTCCATTCGGGATTTGATGCAATGCACTCACAATACCGGTTGCGCCAGCTTGACGTACATCGGATAATTTAACGGGGTCGTTTGGTCCAAACCACCTCCACGTTTGTTCTAAAGCCATAGTTTTTTTTGTTTACTACCAGTTAAAAGGCATGTACCCTCTGTTTTTACCTATTTAGTACTTAATAAAAAACCTTGCCTGGAAACCGGGCAAGGTTTTTGTAATCAAGCATTTATATACTTCCTTAAAAATTGCTTTCTAGGGGCGACAAAATTAGGGAGTTTTTTTTCAAACAAAAAAATTCCTAGCCATTTTGGTGTGCGGGCCGGATTAAATCGGTCACCGTTTTCACTGGATTGAATGTTTCCAACGGAACTTCCACAAAAAGCGTATTCCAATCTGACATCGCTCCATTCCAAAGACCAGGTAATTCCATCGCCTTTAATTCTTTCCCATCTTTGGTCTTATCCGTAATAAAACCCGTATTCATATCCCGGTAGTTCAATAAGTTTAATCCACGTATCGCGCACACTAAATCCACTGGATTGAAGTGGGACGCCTGGTGAAATTTCGCTTTTTGGCCTTCGTTCTTCATATCAATCTGAGCAGATTCCACGAGCTGCAAAGTGAAATTCCCTTTGGCATCTTGGCACCAAAATGGACCTCCACCCGGCTCTCCCGTATTTTTCACCACCCCACAAACACGTGTGGGACGGGCTAAAATGGCACGGATTTGTGATACTTTTTCGGATTGCGGTAAGACCTCGAAATTTGCCGCCGGTACAAAACCTAAATAAGTAGCCATCTCTTGTAGCGCCTCGTTAATCGTTGTGTCAGAAGGATTTTCTAGTAGTTGCTTATCCAGGTGGTCTATTCCTTCCAAAATCCACAGCAACAAGCCTCCTAAGGCCTTTTTGTATTCAATGGTCGGCTGTTTTAAAGCATCCGGCACCACGTTATCAATGTTTTTGATGAAGATCACATCCGCCTGTAAGTCATTCAGATTCTCTAAAAGTGCTCCATGGCCAGCCGGTCTGAAAAGGAGTGATCCATCTGATTCGCGGAACAGAGTGTTATCCGGATTTACGGCAATTGTGTCTGTCGCGGGCTTTTGTTCTGAAAAAGTGATCTCGAATTGGATGCCGGTTTGAGATTCCCATTTCGGAACGAGCTTGTTCACTAATTGCTCGAAACCGCCGCGGTGTTCTGGTGAGACGGTGAAATGCAATTGGGCTTTTTGGCCATTCGAAGCATAGGCCGCTGCCTCCACCATATGTTCCTCAAGAGGAGTTCGCGCTCCATCTTTGTAAGAATGGAAGGAAAGCAGGCCTTTGGGTTTTTGGCCATAATTCATTCCTTCAGAACCCAATAATTTATTCAGAATATCTGCCGAATCGTCCTTTTGCTCTATCAGCTCTTTGAGTTCAGGGAAAAAAGCAAAGTGATCGAGCTCATCGAAAAACTTCGTGCATTCCTTGTTTTCCTCACCGGTTGACAAGAATTCGAACAAGGATTTAAACATTCGGGTCGCGGCACCAGAGGCAGGCACCATCTTCAAAATGGAAAGCGCTGATTTTTGCTGGTCAAAGCGAGCGATGAATTCTTGAAGCTGTTCCTCCGAAAATTGAAAAATTCCATTTCCGATCGAAGCCGATTTTTCCAAATTCATCCAAGGAAAGCCCGATTTAAAAAAATCAACTTGTTGATTCAATTCCGCAGGAGTAATTCCGCGTTTTGATAATTGAGCTAAATCCTTCTCTGATAACATATGCGCTTTCTTTTGTGTCTAAAAATAAGAATTTCTTCTCAGGAATTCCTAAAAATCCGGTGGAGGAGTTCATTCTTTTTTGGTAGATTTGTTTAGACGATGGCGGACATTCAGGACATATTGCAAAAATACTGTGGGCATTCGGCCTTCAGGCCCCTGCAAGAGGAGATCATTCACTCCGTGCTGGATGGCAAAGATACCCTCGCTTTATTACCTACTGGTGGGGGAAAGTCAATTTGCTTTCAAGTGCCTGCCCTGGCTTTGCCGGGAATTTGCATCGTCATCACGCCACTGATTGCTTTGATGCAAGACCAGGTGGCACAATTAAACCATCGAGGCATTCCGGCGACGGCCCTTTTTTCCGGCCTCCGCAAACGACAAATCGATATCTTATTAGACAATTGCATTTACGGCAATACAAAATTTCTCTATGTTTCTCCCGAACG
>CANLVU010000111.1 GCA_947494535.1 Cytophagaceae bacterium | reverse complement strand
TTCTACAATCTTTTTCCAAGCAGATAAATCAAGGTCATGGAAATTTAATCCATCTAACTGATAAAGAACGGCTCCTACAAAAGCATCTCCTGCACCCGTTGTATCCACTGGATTTACTGGAATACTTGGAATCATATAGGTTTTACCTTTTAAACCCAGTAAGGTACCCTCTTTTCCTAAAGTTATCGCGAACACACCTGAACACAACTCTAATAAAACTTCGGTCGCCTCTTCTAAAGTATCCGTTTCCGTGATTAAAAGCGCTTCTTCATCCGAAAGTTTCGTAAAATCTGCCTCTTTTAAAAAGATTAAACTTTGCTTAATGAAGGAAGGTATTTTATCACCAAACAATAAATGGCGGTAATTCGGGTCAAAACTGATGATTTTGCCGTTTTTTTTCGACCGGTCTTTTAAGGAATAGTAGGCCGTATTCAAAGGTCCTGCTAAGAAGGCAGTCGCAGATCCAAAGTGAACGATATTTACGCCTGCTAAATCGATTGTCGCTACTTCTGCTTCCGTTAATTCCGCATCCGCCCCGCGGTTAAAAACGAAATCGCGCTCACCATCTAACATCAACGAAACGAAGGCAAAAGTGGTGAATGATTTCGAGTCTAAGTGAACGTGTTTTGTATCCACATTAAATTCTTGCATCACCGAGATCATTTGTCGTCCAAATGGATCATTCCCCACTTTCGCACTCAAGCTCACCTGTCCACCAAGGGCTCCGATGGCAGCCGCCACGTTTGTGGGAGCTCCTCCTGGTTTTTTTAAGAAATGTTGACCGTCTGAAAGGCTTGAACCTTTGTCAGTACAGATCATATCAATCAAGGCTTCGCCGATACAGATGACACTCATGCGGATTGTTTAGATGGGGATGGTTTAATTAAGGCAGTCGCTAGGGCTGCAATGGCTAATAAAACCCCTGCAAAGGTAATCGCATTTCTGGGATCGTTGTCTAAAAAATGCTTTAAAATATAACCAAACGATAGATTCTGTATGATCATTGGAATTACGATCATCATATTAATGATACCCATATAGACGCCATATCGTTCTTTCGGAATATCGCTTACGACTAGTAAATAAGGGATACCCATCATACTTGCCCAACCAATTCCGAAGCCAGAAATCGCGAAAAATAGTAAGTTTTTATCTTGAATATGAGGGAAGGCTAAGAAACCAGCTGCCGCTAAGAGGAGGCAAATCATATGTACGGATTTGGCCCCATATTTCTTCGCAAAACCAGCTAATGCCAGCGCAGATAAAAATGTCACGATATTATACCATCCGTTCACTAAACCAGTCCATGAAACCGCTTTCTCATACAATTCAGGGTTATCTTTAGGGGTTGCATTCCAAACAGACAACGCAATACTCTTCGAGGAGTTTTGCCAATAACAGAACAAGGCATACCACTGAAATAAATAAACCAAGGCTAATTGCCACATCACTTTAGGCATTTCCCCTATGGCATGGAATATTTCAAATATGGATTCCAAAACGCTCGATTTGCGCGAACGGATCTCTACTAATTCTTCTGCAGTCGGTTCAATTTCCGAGGTGGTGTGCATGCTCCACCAGATGGAACCTATGGAACAAATGGCGCCGAGGAAGAAGGAGGCATACACCCAGGTAGGAAGAGATCCGGTTTTTCCGATGAAGATTAGGGGGAAAATGAAGAGGGATAAGTTGGCTAAGGTTTGGCCAAAACCCGTGAAAAAACTCTGCATCTGAAAGCCTATAGGCTGCTGATCGTCGTTTAATTTATCGGCCACAAACGCGCGGTATGGCTCCATCGCCGTATTATTGCCCGCATCAAGGATCCACAATAAACTAGCCGCCATCCACAAGGAGGAACTAAATGGATATAAAAGAAGGCAAATGCTACAAATTAAGGCACCTATCAGAAAGAAGGGCTTTCGACGTCCCCATTTGGGATGCCAAGTACTGTCACTTAATGCACCGATAAATGGTTGAATTAATAAACCGGTCACTGGGCCGGCCAGGTTTAATAAGGGTATTTCGTCAGGACTTGCGCCTAAAAAATCATAAATGGGATTTACAGCGCTTTGCTGCAAACCAAAACTATATTGAATGCCAAAAAATCCAACGTTCATGTTGACGATTTGGCTAAAACTTAGTGAGGGTTTCCACTTAGACATGTCTGGATAGGTTTATAAGTAGATTAAATTTAACTATTCTACTCTAGACCAGCAAACTGTCCTACACTGTTGACCTAATATTCTTGGTTAAGGGGGTGAATCATCAATTCATCAATCACCACGTGCGGAGGCTGGTTCATCACATAATAGATGCTGTTTGCCATATCTTCTGGGCTTAACCAACCAGCATGCGAAGGATCTCCGGCCGGATCCGCGTGAAAATGGGAATCGACTAAACCAGAATAAATGGTACTTACTTTGATTCCGTCTTTTCGTACTTCTTTACGCAAGGCTTCGGTGAACGCGTGCTGCGCATATTTTGAAGCACAATAAAGCGAGCCTCCGTCAAAAACGCGCTTGGCCACATCCGATGCAATCGTGATGAGGTGGCCTTTTTTAGCGGCTTTCAGGTGCGGAAGGGCTTTTTGGCAAAACAAAAAAGTTCCTTTTACATTCGTATCAAACACTTGATCCCATTGGGCTGCTGAATAGGTTTCTGTAGGCCCAAAAGCCCCAATCCCCGCATTATTAATCACATAATCAATATGTCCAAAAGTATGCACCGTTTTCTCCACCGCATTAGAGACAAAAGCCTCATCCGAAACATCCCCATCGAAATACAAAGGACGATGTCCAATCTCGGTAATTTCCGCCGCCAAGTCTTTTAATTCACCTTTATTTCGCGCGACTAAACTTAATTGGAAATTATTTTGAGCCAATAAAAGGGCAAGTGCACGACCGATGCCACGAGAGGCTCCGGTGATGATGGCGGTAGGAAAGTTAGAGTTCATAATTTAAAATTACGTAATATTTCACGAATCTAGGAGGGTGTTTAAAATTTAATCAGTGTCTTTTAAATCTATTGTATATTGAATTATTTTTGTATTAATTTATATAATTCTAATCTCAAGGACTATGAAAAAGGTAAATGACATTTTGACTAAAAAGGGAGCGGTGGTCATCTCTATTTCTTCTGATGCAAAGATTATTGAGGCTTTGCAATTAATGCAAGACAGTAATGTAGGTTCCGTGGTCGTTATGGATCAGGGTAAATACCGGGGAATTTTGACTGAACGTGATTATGCTCGAAAGGTCATATTACTTGATAAAAATTCTTCTGATACAGTGGTTTCTGAAATTATGTCTACCGATCTACCAGGCGTGGAATTAGGCAGTTCGGTTGAGGTTTGCATGATACTAATGTCAGAAAATAATATACGCTACCTTCCTGTCATGGAAAAGGGAGAATTAATTGGAATTATTTCTAGCAATGATTTGATTAAAGCCACGATTCAGGATCATTTGGAAACAATTGAACACTTGAAAAATTACATACATGCGTAGTGAAATTGCATTTTTAATCAATCCTTTAAAGAAGACTGTTGCGATTGCGAACTATTTTTCTTGGGTGATGGAGGCCGTAAAAGTAGAGAAAAAGGATTGGGAAATTCAGCTTTTTGCGAAAGAGTGGCCTACAGAGCTAGGTGATTTTGATCAAGTTTGGGTCATGGGCGGCGATGGTACGTTCAATTATTTTGTGAATAAATACCCTTCTGTAGAAATTCCGATAGCCTTATTTAAAGGCGGGACAGGGAATGATTTTTATTGGAAATTGTTTGGGGAGCGATCGAGGCGCGCACATTTAGATGCGGTGTTAGCTGGTTACGTGGAAGACTTCGATGCGGGTTCCTGCAACGGACAACTTTTCTTGAATGGGGTAGGGATTGGAATAGAAGGAGACGTATTGAAATCAATGGATTCTATTCGCTATTTTAAAGGAGGGTTGGGGTATTATTTGGCGGCTATTCCGAACTTATTGAAGTTTAAAACCTATCAAATTCTAGGCGGCCGAGAAGTTTTCTTATGCATGGTGTTCAACTCCTCTAGGGCGGGTGGAGGTTTTCATTTCTTTCCCAAAGCCTCCGTGCAAGATGGCCTACTCGATGTACTGTTTTGTGACCCTATACCTGTTTGGAAGCGCCTCTACTATATGCCTATCATTCAATCGGGGAAGCACGTAAATCTTCCCATAGTGGAATTTTCACAAACGAAAAAGATTAGTATTAAAACAAGTCGTATACTCAGTGCTCAGGTAGACGGAGAAGTCCAAACTTCAAATCAATTTGATTTCCAAGTTCTTCCTGCTAAATTTAAGTTTATCATCCCTCAACTATGAAAAAAATACTCTTATTTGTTTTTGTTAGCCTACAAGCTTTTGCGCAAGACGCAGACAAAAAGAAAGTCTTAGCTAGAATTCAACAACAAGAATCGCATTACGGTGCAATCGCACAGAAAATCTGGAACTTCGCCGAAGTCGGATATAAAGAAAAACAATCCTCAGCGCTCTTGCAGGAAACTTTAAAGCAGGCTGGTTTTACCATTGAATCAGGTGTAGCCGGCATTCCAACTGCCTTCGTTGCTACTTACGGTCAAGGAAAGCCGGTGATCGGAATTATGGCCGAATATGACGCCTTACCAGGTTTATCTCAAGATTCTATACCGACGAAAAGATCGTTAGGAGGCGCCTCAGGTCATGCCTGTGGCCACCATTTATTCGGGACAGGGTCCTCTGCTGCTGCGATTGCCATCAAAGAATGGTTAAAGGAAACGGGCGGAAAAGGAACGATTAAATTATACGGTTGTCCGGCAGAAGAAGGTGGATCCGGTAAAGTATATATGGTGCGGGAAGGATTATTCAATGACGCAGATGTGATGTTGCACTGGCATCCGAGCGATGCGAATTCGGTTTCTACAGGTTCATCACTGGCAAACAAAACAG
>CANLVU010000110.1 GCA_947494535.1 Cytophagaceae bacterium | reverse complement strand
ATCATAGGAGATGAGAAAAAGATCCTGAAACAAGGCGATGTTTTCTTTATTCCGCCATCTATCGACCACGGTGTTGTGGCGCTTGAGGAAGGCATTTTAGTAGACTCATTTAATCCCCTGCGGGCAGATTTTATTTCATGAAAATAATCGTCATAGGTGGTGGGGCAGCTGGATTTTTTGCGGCCATTTCTGCTAAAGAACACAATCCTGATGCAGAAGTAACCATCCTAGAGAAAACATCTAAGTTTTTAGGGAAGGTCAAGGTATCCGGCGGGGGGCGGTGTAATGTCACTAATGCCACGTTTAATTCCAGAATACTTTCAGAGCATTACCCCCGTGGAGAGAAATTCCTTCGAAAGGCTTTTGAGGTATTTAATGCGTCCTCTATGGTCGAATGGCTCGAGAGTAGAGGTGTCGCCTTGAAAACGTATCACGATAACTGCATTTTTCCCCTTTCTAACGATTCCCAAACCATCATCGACTGCTTTATGTCCGAAGCTCGGCGCTTGCACATCAATCTGCATAGCAGTCAATCGGTAGACGAGATTAAGCCTACGCAGAAAGGCTTTCGCATCCATTGCCGCGATACGGAATACGACGCAGATCGCGTGATTGTGACGACAGGTGGTCAGCCTAAGATGTCTGGATTGCTTTGGCTAGAAGACCTAGGACATCAAATCATTCCACCGGTCCCTTCCCTATTTACATTTAACATGCCACAAGAACCGATAAGGGATTTAATGGGTATCGTGGTGGAGAAAGCTCGGGTACGAATTGAAGGCCAAAAATTACTAGGCCAGGGACCTCTTTTAGTCACACACTGGGGAATGAGCGGTCCTGCAATCCTGCAACTTTCTGCGTGGGGAGCCCGAATTTTGGCAGAAAAAGAATACCAATTTTCCATACTGGTGAACTGGTTAGATGATACGAAAGAAGAGGAATTAAGAGCTCAAATCAGCCATATAGTAAAAGATCATGGGGCCAAAATGATGGCAAATTTAAATCCCTTTGCGATGCCGAATCGGCTTTGGGTCTATTTGCTCGAAAAAAATGAAATCAAGTCCAGCCTCCGCTGGAATGAATTAGGGGGGAAAGCCTTAAATAAGCTCATCAATACCTTGATTAATGATCGCTATGTGGTTCAGGGGAAAACTACCTTCAAGGAAGAATTTGTTACTGCAGGTGGGGTAGACTTACAGGACATCAGCGTCCAAACCATGGAAAGTAAAAAATGTCCAGGACTCTTCTTTGCAGGTGAAATCATGGACATCGATGGCATCACCGGTGGATTCAATTTTCAATCAGCCTGGACGACCGGATTTATCGCAGGAAAGAGCGCTAGTTCGCCAGCATCTCCCGAATAATTTTCAAGTGATGTTCCGTGTGAATAAACAAAAACGGAATTGCTTCCTTCTTTTTCAAATCCCCAAAAAACGGATGCGTAAAGTAATGACCTGCCCCTATTTGCTCTAATTCCACTAAACGTTGACGACATAGCGCAATATGAGCCTGCAAAGTATCCTGCGTGATTTCGCCTGGCGTCACTAATTTAGGCGCGCCCACTTTTCCTCTAGGGATAACACCGCGCCATAAAACCACGTATTTTAAAGGCTTAAATTGCCATTTATAAGCTGCAGGATCAGATCTCTTCACCCCTTCGATGACCGAGCTGATGACAAGCAAATCATGTTCAATTTGCCAGCCTACAGTAGAGGCTGAAATCGTATTATTTCGCGCATCAAGGTGCGGAATATAACTTTCTAATTCGTCTAATTGCTTACGTAGTTTTTGCATACGGCAAGTTATTTATTTTTTCTGTTTTATAATATCCTGAAGTACCGAGAGAGGTTAAGATACCGATTTTGGCCAAATCCAAAAAGCCATCCTCCTCCAGAATTTCTGCTGGAACATAGGCTTCTTGCAATGATCCGATCACGAGAAAGGTGTTATTCAATTCAATAGGCATAACCTGCTCAAATTTCAACACATATTGTACGGGCGATTCCGCCACGAAGGGCGCGATACATCCTTTGCGGAATTCCTCCGTCAAGCCTGTCATCTCGAATTCTGAAACCCCATTTGGGTATTTCGCACTCGTCTGGTGGGCTTGCTGGTACATCGATTCCGTCACCAAATTAACCGTGTAAAATCCCGTTTCTTGAATATTTTGGATGGTATGCGGTGCGGCAGACAAAGGACGATTAATGAACCCGATCAAAGCAGGGTCTGCCCCTAAATGAACAATGTTACTGAACACGGCGAGGTTTGAAACGCCTTTGCCGTTCACCGTTCCGATGAGAGACAAACTCTTAAAACCACTGAGAGTATTGATAAAATTAGCGCGTGTGAAGCGATCCCAAGTTTGGAGTTCAGAAAGTGAAAAATGTTTGCTCATAAAGGTAGAAGTGACTTAAATCACTTTTTGTGGCCTAAAGATAGGCTACATTTGACTAAACAAATAACAACACCATGAAAACGCAAGAGATTTTTGTAGAAAACATCAAATGTGCAGGATGCATGACCAGCATCAAGCATGCACTATTAAAAATCAAGGGTATTGTAAAAGTAGAGATTGATAAGGAGGCGGAAAAGATCAGCCTAATGGGTCATAAGTATGAGCTAAGCGAGGTTCTCGATTCATTAAACAGTATGGGTTACCCACAAAAAGGAGATAATAGCTTATTCAAACAAGCCAAATCCTATGTCAGTTGTGCGATAGGTAAAATGAGCTAAAATGTTAGAGGCCCTTCGCGCGAAGGGCCTCTAATTTTATCTAGCTATAAGACTATAGAGCTCTGCATCTAATTGCGGTTTCACTTCGCACTTGTTATCAAAGTGCATCGTGGCAGTAGAAGCTGTATCGAACGTAGGCCAAGTCGGAATCCCTTTGTGACCAGGATTTCCTGTTTTGGCAAAATTAAGCCAAGACGAGCTCATACGATCCGCTAACACATAGGCTTCTTTCCCGCCTCCTGTCATTTCCTCGCAACGCGCGATATTGTTAAAACAGAAAGGTAATTCCATACAGTGGAAAGCTTTGTATTTGCCATCCATCACGGGCGATTGCCACGTCATTAAATACATGTAAACTGGAGCTGCTTTCAAGGCCGATTTCTCCTTTGCCTGAACCACCGCACCCGGTCGGAACATCACGTCCACATCCATTAAATCAGATGGCTTCGTATCATTCGGATAGGCTTTCTTCACGGCCGCTTTGAATGCCTCCGCTTTATTACCATAAGTTCTCTTTAAATACGCATCTACTTGTTCAGCTGTGGCATCAGACATCCCCGTCATAATAGAAGGCATGAATTCATTCTTCACGGTTCCGATTAACAAGGGCACCTCTTTTGATAATTCGAATGCCTCTTTCGAGAATAACTCGTAAGGCAATAAGTCGCCGTCTACGGATGGACCCCAGCTTAGTCCAAATCCAACTACAGGTTTTCCAGCCGCTTTCATTTGTGCAGCGATGTTTGCTAAAGCTTTCTTGCCGGCGTTTGCTAAGACAGGATAAGGAATAGTTTGAAGGCTGTCCACTTTCGCAACTGGGATGTTAAGTGTTTTCAAGACTTCGGCAGTAATACTTTGAGTCGTTGCCTTGTCTAGCATATTTGAACGGAAAGAACCACTTTGGTTGATCGCTTTGTTGAATAAACCTTTCGCTGAAGGCATCGCCATCAAGGTATTTACTTTTGCGCCTCCGCCCGATTGGCCGAAGATGGTTACGTTTTTCGCATCACCCCCGAAAGAGCCGATGTTTTCCTTTACCCACTCTAACGCCGCACGCATATCTAACACGCTATTGTTTGCAGAGTATTTGTACTTATCTCCGTAAGCGGATAAATCTAAATAACCCGTAATATTCAAACGGTGGGAAATGGAAACGACTACGACGTCCCCTTTTTTGGCCAAATTCTCCCCATCATAAGACGGTAATTCAATAGAAGAACCAGCCGTAAATCCACCACCGTGAATCCAGAACATTACCGGACGCTTCTTGCCATCATTGATACCAGGAGTCCACACATTAATGCGCAGACAATCTTCATTTGTAAAACCCCAATTGTGGTTGAATACGAATTCTGACTCGTCTTGTATTTGAGTTGTTTCATCTAATAAAGGTGAAACTGGGCCATAGGACATAGAAGAGCGAACGCCTGCCCAAGGTTTGGGCTTATGAGGTGCCTCAAATCGAGCGGCCTCCGCGTAGGGAATACCTTTATAAGTATAAATCCCACTGTGTATATAGCCTCGAACCTTCCCAGCATCAGTTGCCACGATAGCCACCTCTTTTCCTGTGGTGATTTGTGCTTTCAAGCCTATAGAAGCTAAAATCAGTGCACAAGCAAATATTAATTTTTTCATTTTTCTAGTTAAGTTTTAGGTATATATTAATTTTAGTTAACAAACGCCAGTATCGAAGCCGCCACCTTACCAGGCACTTCCTCCATAGGTACGTGACCTATGTTTTTGTAGATTTCGGCCTTACTCCCTTTAATATCTTTCAAGAAATTCGCAACGTTATTCACTCCGATCAGGTTGTCTTTGTCTCCCCACAAGATTAACGTGGGCGTTTTGATTTCTTTTATGCTTTCTGGATTTCCTTTAAATGAACCTTTAAAAATCAGTAAAGCTGCCTCTCTATTTCCCGCTCTAATCGCGACATCGTGGAAGCGCTCTACTTGTTCGTCTGTCACCCGAGTCTGATCATAATAAACGGTCTCTAAGCTCTTGCGCACTAAAGCCTTAGGGGTTACGTATAATAACAAATTGTTGATTACCGGAGTAGAAGCTAACTTAAATCCTAAAGATCCGCTCTCCCCTTTCTTAGGATATCCTGCGGCATCGACTAAGACCATCTTCGCTAAGCGAGATGGATTGTGAAGCGCATAATTCCAAGAAATCGCGCCACCCATGGAGTTACCCACTAAAATGAATCGTTTGAT
>CANLVU010000109.1 GCA_947494535.1 Cytophagaceae bacterium | reverse complement strand
GGTGTTCAAGACCTGTACCTACGATAGGTGCTTCTGGGCGTAACAATGGCACCGCTTGGCGCTGCATGTTCGATCCCATCAAGGCACGGTTCGCATCATCATGCTCTAAGAAAGGAATCATAGAAGCCGCAACCGAAACAATTTGGTTAGGCGCTACGTCCATATATTGTGCATCCGCTGGATTTACTAATGGGAAGTCACCTTCGAAACGTGCCTTCACACGCTCAGATAAGAATTTACCCGTTTTGTCAATCTGTGCATTCGCTTGAACGATGTTCTTGCCATCTTCTTCTTCAGCCGTTAAATACGAAACAGTCGTAGACGTATCCACTTTTCCTGATTCGATTAGACGGTAAGGAGTTTCGATGAAGCCCATTCCGTTTACTTTCGCGTGGACGCAAAGAGAAGAAATCAAACCGATGTTTGGTCCCTCTGGCGTTTCAATCGTACAAAGACGACCGTAGTGCGTGTAGTGAACGTCACGAACCTCGAAACCAGCTCTTTCACGAGAAAGACCGCCTGGCCCTAGGGCAGACATACGACGCTTGTGCGTTATCTCAGCTAATGGATTCGTTTGATCCATAAATTGAGATAGTTGATTTGTTCCAAAGAACGAGTTAATCACAGACGATAACGTACGTGCATTAATCAAGTCTACTGGCTTAAAGTCCTCGTTATCACGAACGTTCATACGTTCTTTGATCGTACGAGCCATACGTGCAAGACCTACGCCGAATTGAGCATATAATTGCTCACCCACCGTACGCACACGACGGTTAGACAAGTGGTCAATATCATCGACAACCGCGCGAGAGTTGATCAAACCGATCAAATACTTCACGATAGAGATGATATCTTCTTTTGTCAATACCTTAATATCCATAGGGATATCATGGCCTAATTTTTTATTGATACGGTAACGACCTACTTCGCCTAAATCATAACGCTTGTCTGAGAAGAACAAGTTTTGGATGATATCACGTGCCGTTTGCTCATCTGGAGCATCCGTGTTACGCAATTGCTTGTAGATAACTTCTACCGCCTCTTTCTCCGAGTTCGAAGTATCTTTTTGTAATGTATTGTAGATGATGTTGTAATCAGTAACGTTTGCATCGTCTTTGTGCAAGATGATGGTGCTAGAACCTGATTCCAAAATCGTCTCGATCTCGTTCTCTGTAATAACCGTATCACGCTCGATCAAGATTTCATTACGGTCGATAGAAACTACCTCACCTGTATCTTCATCTACGAAGTCTTCCTGCCACGTTTTTAAAACTCTCGCAGCTAAACGACGTCCTACCGTTGACTTCAAAGTCTTCTTGTCTACCTTTAATTCTTCAGCTAGGCCAAATAAATCAAGGATATCCTTGTCATTACCATAACCAATCGCACGAAGCAATACAGTTACTGGGAATTTCTTTTTACGGTCGATGTACGCGTACATCACATTGTTAACGTCCGTTGCAAATTCAATCCAAGAACCCTTGAATGGAATGATACGAGCCGAATACAATTTAGTTCCATTCGTATGCTTCGATTGCGCGAAGAATACACCTGGCGAACGGTGCAACTGAGAAACGATGACACGCTCAGCACCGTTGATCACGAATGATCCACGCTCTGTCATGTAAGGGATGTTTCCTAAGAATACTTCTTGTTCGATGGTTTGGAAATCCTCGTTGTCTGTATCATTACAGATCAAGCGTAATTTCGCTTTTAAAGGTACTGAATACGTTAAACCGCGGTCGATACACTCATCTACCGAATATTTCGGTGGATCTACAGAGTAGTCAACAAATGACAAAACGAAATTTTCCCGCGAATCCGCGATTGGAAAATTCTCAGCAAACACTTTAAATAAACCTTCGTCAGTACGATTCTCGGCAGCTGTTTCTAGCTGGAAAAAATCCTGAAAGGATTTGATTTGGATATCCAGAAAATCTGGATAATCGATCACAGACTGCGTTTTTGCAAAGCTGTGTCTTCCGGTGGCAGTGATGTTACTCAAGGCTATATACGTTTTAAATTAAATGAATAAGGGCCCTTAGGGCACAATTTAAAGCTGAAATGCCTCGTAGATGAAAAAATGATTCCCCTTTGCGTTTCCCCTACGATAAAGGAATTGTGTTTCAGAAATCATTTCTTTTTGGATAGGTCCGTAGACTTGTACCCTAAAATAGCCTGCAAAGGTACTGATAATTTTTTAGGATGCAAGGGGGTTGTGGGATTTTTGTTTGAGATTGCCAAAGGAGATTAGAGATAAGAGAGTATAGAGTAGAGATGGCCTCTCTTTTATCTCTACTCTATAATCTCCTCTCTTTACTCTATACTCTATAATCTCTAATCTCCTATTTTGATGAAATCAAAAATACACTACTACCTCCGCTTCATCCTCGCCTACACCCACGACGAGATTAAAGGGATTATAGTTCTCTTTTTTATGATGGGAATCTATGTACTCTATTATATTGGAAAAGAGTACTATAAGAAAGAGCAGGAAAAATTGGAATTTAATCCGGTGGTTTGGGAGGCGAATTATAAGGAGATTAAGCCGAAGGTCTACACGCCTCGGAAATTCGAAAAACATAAAACCGCTTGGGTAGAATATAGATCAGATGTAAAAAAGCTTACTAAAAAACAGCAAGCCATCGACATCAATACCGCGGATTCGACGGCTTGGGTGGCGTTGAATGGGATAGGGCCTGGGTTTGCGAAAAGGATTATTACGTACAGGGAGAAGTTGGGTGGGTTTTATCAGGTGGATCAATTGAAGGAGGTGTATGGCTTGGACTCGATTTGGGTAAATGAAAATAAAGCTATTCTAAAGGTGGGTGCGGGGGTGTATCGGTTTTTGAAGATTAATCAGGTTGAATGGAAGGATTTTAGGCATCCGTATTTGCCTTATGGTCAGTCGAAGGTGATTTTGGCCTACCGAAAACAACATGGGCCGTTAAAGGATTTCGAAACCTTGCAAAAAATGCAATTGTTGGATCAAGTGGCGTGGAAAAGATTGAAACCTTACGTCAGCTTTGCTGTTCCTTGATAATATTCAGAAAACCCGTAATTTAGCATCCTATTTAATACACATCAACGAAACAATATGTCCTCAGGAGTTTTTCAAGTGCCTACACCTGTGAATGAGCCTATTTTGCAATATGGCGCAAATTCAGCGGAGAGATCCAAGTTAAAGCAAGCTATTTCAGATTTGCGCAATCAACAAATTGACGTGCAGATGCGCATCGCAGGTCGTTCTGTGAAGGGTGCCAAAAAAGTCGCCATGACTTGCCCGCACGATCACCAACATGTGTTAGGCCACTATTATGAAGGAGGAAAAGCGGAAGTGGCGCAGGCGATTGAGGCGGCTTTGGCGGCTAGGCCAGCTTGGTCATCGATGCCTTGGGAGGATCGTGCGGCAATCTTTTTGAAAGCGGCAGATCTTTCGGCAACTAAATATAGAATGCAATTAAATGCACGCACGATGTTAGGGCAATCGAAGAACGCCTACCAGGCAGAGATTGATGCGGCTTGTGAGTGGATTGATTTCTTACGTTTTAACGTGTATTATGCACAACAAATATATAGCGAACAACCGATTTCGTCGCCTGGCGTTTGGAATCGCTTGGAATACCGTCCTTTAGAGGGCTTCGTATATGCCTTGACTCCATTTAACTTTACGGCGATCGCGGGTAATTTACCAGCGGCACCTGCCTTGATGGGGAACACGGTAGTTTGGAAGCCATCGCCTACGCAGGTTTATTCGGCTGGTTTATTGATGGAGATTCTAGAGGAGGCAGGTTTGCCGGCTGGTGTGATCAACTTAGTATTAGCAGACGGCCCGGAAGCTGGGGAGGTAGTATTCTCTCACCGCGACTTTGCGGGGATTCACTTTACGGGATCGACAGGCGTGTTTCAGACGATTTGGAAGAATATAGGCCAAAACATCGCCAACTATAAATCCTATCCACGCATCGTGGGCGAAACTGGCGGAAAGGACTTCGTCGTGGCTCATTCTTCTGCTGATCCAAAAGCGTTAGTAACCGGATTAGTCCGAGGCGCCTTCGAATACCAAGGCCAAAAATGCTCCGCAGCCTCTCGCGCCTACATCCCAGCCTCTTTATGGCCTGCGGTTGAAACGCAATTGAAGGCAGATTTAGCAGCTATTAAAATGGGCGGAACAGAAGATTTTGAAAACTTTGTGAACGCGGTCATCGACGCAAAAGCTTTCGCGAAAATCACTTCTTATATAAGTGAAGCGAAAAAATCCTCAGAAGTAACTGTCATTTCAGGCGGTAATTTCGATGATTCGAAAGGCTATTTCGTAGAGCCAACAGTCCTATTAACGACAAACCCGACCTACCGTACGATGGTGGAGGAGATTTTTGGCCCGGTGCTTACAATCTATGTATATAAAGATGCAGATTGGAATTCGGTATTGACTTTAGTGGATTCTACTTCTGCTTATGCCTTAACAGGCGCGATTTTCGCGCAAGACAAATACGCTATTTTAGAGGCGATGAAAGTTTTAGAAAATGCCGCAGGAAACTTATACTTAAATGATAAGTGTACAGGTGCCGTGGTGGGCCAGCAGCCTTTTGGTGGCGCACGTGCCTCTGGAACGAATGATAAGGCCGGTTCTTACTTGAATTTATTGCGCTGGGTTTCGCCGCGTACGGTAAAGGAAGTTTTCGTTTCTCCTACGGATTTCCGTTACCCATTCTTAGAAAAGTAATAATCCTTTTATTGCCAAAAAAAGGCCGAATCCTCGCAGAATTAATTTTTGCGAGGATTTTTTATTTTTTTCTTTCCTTTTTTCTCTTTGATTTTCAGTGTTTTAGCCAATTCTAACTAAAAACTTTCGCTGGCAGACTTGCGTTTAAAAAATTAATCCTACATCTTTGCACTCCCAATCGCTAGGAACAGAAGGTTCTTAGGGCAAGACTGAGAGTAAATCGAGTGATTAAATTCACGCCAGAGCGGGTTGCTTTGGAAGGTTTATTGGAGGTACAAGAGTTCTTTGACGTGTTGATAGAAATAAAGAAGAGATACTGTGTTTAAATCACAGTGTCGAAATAATAGCATTCAAGACAAGGATGTAGACAATTTTCTTATTAAAATAAG
>CANLVU010000108.1 GCA_947494535.1 Cytophagaceae bacterium | reverse complement strand
GTGATTAGCCATAAGGGTTTAGAGAAGATAGGATTTAAGTAATCTTGTTGTATTTTTGCGACCGTTATGAAAAATGATAAGGTAATTGAGTTTAGGTCTATATGTCCTGTAGCAACCGGTTTGGATGTTTTAGGGGATAAATGGACATTGTTGATCTTGAGAGATATGATGTTTTTCCATAAGTCCACCTTTAATGAATTCAAGGCAGCTCTTGAGTTAATGCCTAGTAAAATGCTTTCAAATCGGCTTAAAAAATTGGAGGCACTTGGATTTTTGAGCAGAAAAAAAGGGGAGATAAACAAGAAGAATGTGCATTACATTTTGGAAGAAAAAGGAATGGAGACATTTCCTCTTATGGTCGAAATGGCGCTTTTTACTACTGAATTTTATTACGACCACTTAGGCGATACGTATACCGGGGTGGTAAAAACAAGAATGAAAAACGATAAAGATAACTATATCAAGGAGATGATAGGAAGCTATAAAACGTTTAAAGGATCTCTTGTTATTTAGAATATCGAAATTTGATTTCACAGAGCCTCCGGTACTTAACTGGGGGCTTTTTTGTTGCTTTAATTATCGGAAAAATAATCAAGAATTTGTTTTTAGTTTCAAAATGATACTTATATTTGGGAAACTAAACTATTCTAAATTAAACTATGAAAAGATTACTACTACCCTTGATGTTCATGGCAACGATGTTTGCTTGTACATCACCAGAAACAAAAAAGGCTGAGGCTTCCACATCTGATCCAGACACTGGAACATTTTCTTCACAAAATGAAAAGTCTCAAAAAGTAAGAGAGGCCTTGGAAGCTTACATGAAAAATGATTCGACAAAGATTTATGAAATCTATGTTGATACGGTTAAGATCTATGATCAAATGGCCGCTAATCAAGAAGGCGGAAAAACAAAGCCAAATCCTGGTGGACGCGCAGGTTTTGCTGCGAATGAGCGAATGAATCATGATTATTTTTCAGATATCAATGTAACGACGGATAACATTAAGACGTTTGTTTTTGCTGACGGAAGAGTTCATACCGGAGTTTGGTGTATGTGGACCGGTAAAGGAAAGTTTACTAATAAAGACATTTCGGCGCCATTACATCTTGCCTTTATTTGGGAAGGCGATAAAATCGTTAGTGAATACCGCTATTTTGACCCAGCAGTTTTATACGCGGAGGTAGCTGCATCTCAAAAGAAATAAAGTCATTGGTTTAGGGTTTGAGACAAAAAGGGGGGCTTTTATTGCCCCCCTTTTTTATAATACATTGTTCGTATCTGTCGTAAATATACGGGTGCTCACCGTGTAGGTTCCACCGTTCGGATCTTTGTATTTCAGGTCCATGTAAAAGGCTTGGTATCCTTTCTTTACAAAAGGGATGGTATACTTAGCGGTTGATCCTTCTAATTTCACTCGGCGAGTTAGCCATAAATTATTGCGGAAATCTCGATCCGCAGAGGTAGTCGCCCAAATAGCTGCCTCTACTAACTCCTCCGGTTTTGCTTGCACGGTTAACTCAAATCCGTCTTTTCCTTTCTCCACATTCCAGGTGCTAACGGGATATTCTTTGTTTTGTAAAGTCAGGCCAAAGAAGGCGCTTAAACCTTCCAACGCCTGTTTCCCTCCCGCTAAATCGTGTCCTGCGTTTGGTACATAATGGATTAGATTTTTACCAGGGATTTGGCCAAAATAATGTTTAATAGCATCCGCCGTCCAATACGGATCGTTTGTCGCTACAAAAATCATCTTAGGAACCGTCAGCTTTGTTCGATAGGAATAAGGGTCAACCATGGTGGTGATGGCTTTACCATCCGGAGATTCCGTACTTTGCGGGATGCCAATTTTAACGTAATCCTCTATCTGATCGCTGTATTCCCCATAGGTTTCAAACTGGTAGCTTAAGGTTTTAGGCATGTTCAACATATCAATCACCATAGGCCCGATCGCCTTCACGCGCTTGTCATCAATTGCACTCGAAAGCCAAGTTGTCCAACCACGTTTAGAAGCTCCCGAAATGACAAAATTGTTGATTTTATGCTTCGTTTTTTGTGCCACAATTTCCTGAACTGCATCCATTCCTTTTACGGCTGATTTCACCATTGGAAATAATAATGGCCAAGAATAATCCCTGTCTTTTCGGAATTCATTCAGGGTATAGGTGATTAATTCATCCTCCGTTTTTCCATCAAAAAAGGGCTGGTTAGGCACCTGCTTAATGAGCGCAACTACTGCTTTGTTTTTGATAGCGATGGTGCCTAAAGCGGGCCATAATTTGTCGTCCTTACTCCAGTTGGGTAGTTCGTCTTTATTGCTTCCGCCCGTTATAAAAAACAGCGCGCCGTCATATTGTACGGTTCCTGGGATGATAATAGTGAGCTGGTGCGTCCATTTGATGCCGCGCCATTTTTGGGAGGTTAGTAATACCTGATACGCTTTAGTGCTACCTAGATTAGCGGAATCTTTTAATTCCCAAGAGTAGTTTGCGTCGCCATTGGTTAAATAGCTTTTAAGTGCATTTTCTGGAGTGATTTTAGTTTGTGAAAATCCCAGAAAAGGAATCAACAGGAAGGTGATTCCGGCGAATAGATTTTTCATATGATAGGTTTAATAGTTTAGGTAAATATAAAAAAGAAATTGGTTTTGTAAAATTATGTACATAATTTTGTACATCAAATTGTACAAAATGCTGACGACTACCTTATCCGATTTTAGAAAAGATATTAAAAGTTATTTCGATCGTGTGACCGAAAGCTTTGATACGCTTATTATTAACAGAGGGAAAGATTCGGGCGTAGTCATCATGTCTTTAGAGGAATATAATTCTCTAAAAAGTACACAGCACGAACTGTCCTCTCGCAAGAATCAACAACGTTTGGATGAATCCATCGAATCATTAAAAGCAGGCAAGAAAGTATACAAGGACCTCGCTGAATAATGAAAATTGTATTCACGGAGCTTTCTTGGGAGGACTATCTGTATTGGCAGAAAATTGATAAGCACAAAATCAAGCGAATCAATGAGCTCGTTAAGGACATTTCTCGAAACCCATTTGATGGAATTGGGAAACCGGAAGCACTAAAATTTAATTATGCAGGGTTTTGGTCTAGGAGAATTGACGAAGAGCATCGACTTATTTACCGAATTATAGATGACGAAATCCAAATCGTAAAATGTCGTTTTCACTATGATTAATTCACAAACTTCACATTCAACCCCACATACCAAGTCCGGCCATCTGCAGGCAAAATTCCTGGTCCCGGATAGCCACCAGATCTTCTGGTAAAGTAGCGCGCGTCTGTCAGGTTATTCACCCCAAATTTCAGCTGTGCATACTTTTTAAACTTGTAAGAGCCAGAAATATCTTGCACCTGGTAAGCTGGAATTAAACCGGTCGTCGCTGCGGAATTAGAGGCTACGGTGTTGCTGGCATCTGCAAAAGCTTGACCGATATCGCTTATTTGCCAGCTAAGAGATAGGCCTTTTTTCGAATAAGTAATTCCGTAACGGTTGATTTTCTCGGGGGCATTTTCAACGCTTTTCCCGGCTAAATTTCCCTCCACAATTTGACCGCTTATCACAGATGTTGTTTTGAATTCGAGGTAGCGCGCTTGGATAGCAGCGATGGAGGCAAAAACAGAAATATTACCTATTTTCGCACCCTTTAACCACGCAGTCGTAGGGCTAAATTCGATGTAAGCCTCTGCGCCTTTGGAAACCGAATGACCCAGATTGGTGCGGTATTGGAAGATCTTTCCTTCGCTATTTGTGCGCGAAATGGTCCCAACTCGGTTATCGTAATCGAGGTGGAAATAGTCGATATCAAAAGTCAAGTAATTCCCTAGTTCTCCTCGGTAACCGAAGTCGAAATTGAAACCTTTGGCATCCGATAAATTCGGGTCAATCACGTCTGTGGTCGCTGGAGGTAATAAATCTGAAGCTAAAACGGGGCGATAGGCTTGTGCGATATTACTATACAATTTTGTGTTTGTACTTACTTTATATTCTGCTCCAGCGCCTAGTAATACGAATGATCGCCCTCGGCTACTCGGTATGGCCGCGATGGGAGAACTAGTAGTGCTCAAACCAGATTGTCCCATCATGTGGGTTTCGATTTGTTCCAAACGGGCACCTACGGTCACTAGAAAACGATCTGATGGTCTTAGAATCGTCTCCGCAAAAGCTGCATAATTGGTATTATGGAAGACTAAATCCCGAGTATACAATCCTTGAATGTTAAAATCCATTCCGCTTCCATTACTTCCCACGCCTAGTTGCTTGCGCTTGATTTCTCCGCTGAAATACCGAAGTCCCGTGGCCACCGTATTCTTCCAAGACCCTAGGCGGTAGTTTACTAGATAGCGCAATTCCGTGCCGTTTGTTTGGTAATAATCTCGGTCTACTTGTCTACTTCCCATTAGATCAACCTCAGTTATGGCCTTTGTGAAACCCACGGAATTTCGTTCAGCCGTGGTTCCAAAATACTTCAAACTTAGTTTCGATTCTGTATTAATGACATAGTCCGCTGTTAATGCATAGATGAACCAGGGGTTGCTAAACCAGTTTCTAGCGCGCTTACTTTGCTGAGCGTTTTGGGCAAATTCAGAATCGGTTAAACCGCCTGCTTGTTGACTCTGTGTGTACATATAAGTCAGCTGGGCTCCTAATTTAAGTTTGTTCGATAGGGCATAAGATACCTCTGCATGCGAGTGATCTGTGTTAAAATAGGAGTTCTGGCGCCATCCATTTCCCACTCTTTTCTGGTAGTAGGTGGTATAACTTAAACGTCCTGCGGTTCCGCCCACGTAATTAAAGGAGCTGAATAGGCCATTATTTCCGGTGGTGTTTTGGCTTTCTACTACCAGCTTCGTGGACAGATCAGGTTTGCGAAGGACAAAATTCATCAGCCCTCCAAACTGTGGCCCATACTGTAGAGAGCTCGCCCCCCGAATAATTTCAATGCGGTCCACCACTTCCATCGGTGGGGTGTAATAGGCCTCCGGATAACCCATCGGATCTGGAGTGATGTCGTAGCCGTCCATGCGCACGTTGAATTCCCAGGAACGATTAGGCGAAAGTCCTCGAGACGCGACCCCTAATTGTATACCTGATCCATCGCTTTCCCAAACGGATATGCCGGGTGTTTTAGAGAAGATTTGGCGGGAATTATTCATTGCTAAATTCGCCTGAAGGTTATCGAGCAGGATGACCTCGTTTTTTTTGCCAGCCGTGATGGTGTATTCATTGACTTCCGGTAAAAATGTGTTCCCTTTTACACCTGATTGGGCAAAAACGGATACTC
>CANLVU010000107.1 GCA_947494535.1 Cytophagaceae bacterium | reverse complement strand
CTTTGGGCTAAATAATACGCAAAAGATAAACCGGCCATGCCACCTCCCGCCAGGATGAAATCGTATTCTCGATAGGCTGGAGCGGGTAATTGCATAAACTAGATGTGCTTTTCCGCGTGGTAACTCGAACGAACTAGGGCTCCGGATTCTACGTAAGCCAGCCCGCGTTTCAATCCTTCCTCCTTGTACATCGCGAAAGTGTCTGGGTGAATCCAGTCGATTACTTCGTGGTGCATTTTCGTTGGTTGTAAATATTGACCGAGTGTTAAAACATCTAATCCGTTCTCCAACAAATCGTCCATCGCTTTCAATACTTCGTCCTGGGTTTCGCCTAGTCCCAGCATGATGCCTGATTTATTGCGTTTGCCAAACTCTTTCGTCCGCTTGATTTGCTCTAAGCTTCGTGCATATTTCGCTTGTGGACGAACGTAGCGATATAAACGTTCCACCGTTTCCATATTGTGTGAAACGACTTCTTGTCCGCCTTCGATCATTCGAATAAGGGCATCCCAATTCGCTTTCACGTCTGGAATCAGGGTTTCTATGGTCGTCAAAGGAGTAGTTTCTTTCACCGCGCGAACGGTTTGGTACCAAATTTCAGCCCCTTTATCTTTCAATTCGTCGCGGTTCACCGAAGTGATTACGGCGTGTTTAACTTGCATTAACTGGATGGCATCAGCCACGCGTCGCGGTTCGTCCTCATCGTATTCGTTTGGACGGCCGGTTGCTACGGCGCAGAAGGTACAAGAGCGCGTGCAGACATTGCCTAATATCATAAAGGTCGCCGTCCCTTCGCCCCAGCATTCCCCCATGTTAGGGCAATTGCCGGATTGGCAAATCGTGTGTAATTTATATTCGTCTACGATTTTGCGGACGTTCGTATATTTTTCGCCAATAGGCAATTTAACGCGCAACCAGTCTGGTTTGCGGGTATTAGCGGCAGGACTTACTTGAGGTAATTCAATCATTGTTTTTCTATTTACTTTTTCCAAAGAAAAAGGTCACATAACCCGTCGTATAAACAGAGCGAGGGTTGGTTTGGTTTAAAATTTCAACAGGTTGGCTGAAAACATCGAGGATAAAACCCGTTTCGATGGCTAGATAATTTTGCTTTAAGGTTTCAAATTTAAACTCTAGAGCCGTTTTCACATGCCATCCAGGTACTATTTTTGATTGAGAAAACCCTGAAAAAAAACTTCCCTCTCCATTAATAGAGGATTTGTTGTAGGTATTGTCTAATGCATTAGCCATTGGTACACTGGTTGTTATTGTTTTTCCAGCGTCAGTATAGGCTAAATCTACATAGTAGGGTTTTAATAAGCCAATGGTAGGTCCTGTGGAAATACGGCCAGCCAAACTAGTTCCTCCTTCTTGCGCCTGATTCAAAAGCAAATAATGTTTACCATAACTCGGTCTAAGATTGAGAAGGTAATTCAATTTTCCCTCTACATACGTTCTTCCATTAAATGAATAAGGGGAGTCGAATTCTTGGTAGTCTTTGGTATTCGTAAAGTCTATATTTATAAAGGAGCGATTAGGCAAGTTTTTAACAAAACTAAATCCTCCCAAAAGGCCAGAATTGGTATTTGTGTTAATTCCAATACCCCAAGAGGAGGTGTTGTTGATTTCTTTTTTCTGAGGCGCGGCTGATTTTCTTTGACCCATTAGAATGAATGGCATCCCTAAAATAACCCACAATAAAAAAAATCTAGGCATGAAGAAACGGTTTAATTTCCTCTACAGAAATATCCCAATGGGTAGCAGAGTATGGACAAATTCCCTTGTCAATCACAAGTACTTGAGGGGACTGATGTTCAATAGTAAATTGTTCAGCAATTTGGCCTGAAATAGGTCTGTAGGCTATTAAGTCCAAATAATAAGCGGGTGTACTTTCTGAATCCCAGGCTCTTTCAAAGCGATTCAAAGCGGTAGAAGAGATCGAGCAACGCGTACTGTGTTTGAAAATAACCACCGGTTTTTCCTGTGAAGTTTCCACAATTTCAGCTAATTGTTTCTCGTCTGTCAAGGGTATCCAATTCATATTCACCTGCCTTTTTCGTAATTTTATCAATTCAACTTCAAATTTAGTAAAAAATGAGGGTTTGCCTCTATTCTTTTGTCTTGTTTTTATATCGAGTTCTTGTTCGATTGTTTGCTTTGTTTCAAAGCAAAGCTGCGTTAATGAACGAAGGTCAAAAACAGGTTTGGGTAGGTCTTGAGCGACACTTTAACTCGAACGATAAACCGGTGGCCTGGTTTCACAGTGCTTCTTTGGGGGAATTTGAGCAAGGAAGACCCATCATCGAGGCGTATAAAAAAGAAAATCCTCGGCATTTTGTGTTGGTTACGTTTTTCTCGCCTTCTGGTTATGAAGTACGTAAAAACTATGCTGGAGCGGATTTCGTGAGTTATTTGCCATTGGATGGTTATTTCAATAGTGCCCGTTTTTTAGATTTAGTAAAGCCTTCTTTGGCCGTGTTTATCAAATATGAATTTTGGCATTATTATTTAACAGGATTAAAAAAGCGCGCTGTTCCAACGATTTTAGTTTCTGCGATTTTTCGTCCTAATCAGGTCTTTTTTAGATGGTATGGTGGATTTTATCGTCGCTTATTGGATTGTTTTACGCACCTTTTTGTGCAAGATCAGTCATCTGCGGATTTGCTGAATCGGGCGAATGTAACGGTGGCAGGAGATACCCGATTTGATCGCGTGCTGGATACCTTGCGAAATCCTGTTTCATGGGATTTATTGACAGAATTTTTAGACAATACTGAATTTATGGTGGTGGGTTCTGTTTGGCAGGCCGATATGGATGTGTTGATTCCGCTCATTAATTCGAAAAAATATCCTTTCAAATGGGTTATTGCACCGCACGAAATTCATTCGGAAGAATTGAAGGCATGGGAGGAGAAGATCGATTTGCCAGTTTCTTATTCAAAGGGCCCTTTTCGCGAAAAAGCAGATGTTCTTTTTGTCAATGAAGTAGGACGTCTAGCCAATCTATATCGGGGTGCGTCTTTTGCTTATATTGGTGGGGCTTTTGGCGATGGATTGCATAGTACCTTAGAAGCTGCGGTATTTGGACCAACGGTCTTTTTTGGCAATAAAAATTACCTAAAATTCAGAGAGGCAAGGGAATTGATTGAATTAGGTTTGGCATTCCCGATAGAAACGACGGATGAATTGGATAAGGCTATGCGCATGATTTATGAAAATGACGATGTGTTTGTGAACAAGCAAGTTCAATCACGGGCATACGTGCAATTACAAGCGGGAGCAACGGAAAGAATCATCGAATTTGTGTGTAATTTAGCGGATAATGGAAGGAAGTAAAGGCTTAATTATGCGTTCAACCGGTTCTTGGTACGAAATTCGTTCTGAGTCTGGAAAGGTCTTTAAGGGCCGTTTGAAAGGAAAATTTAAACTGAACGGTCCTAAAACTTCGAATCCAATCACCGTCGGTGACCGTGTCATTTATGCTGTTGAAGATGAGGCTAACCAGACGGTTGTCATCGAAGAAATCATCCCGCGTACGAATTACATTATTCGTAAATCCGTTCATAAAACGGGCCAAGGACAATTAATGGCAGCGAATGTGGATCAAGCCATCTTCGTGATGACCTTAAAATCGCCTAAAACATCTTTGGGTTTTTTAGACCGTTTTTTAGTTACGGCAGAGGCATTTCGAATCCCCGTGACCATCGTATTTAACAAGATGGATTTATTAAACGAGGAGGAAGAGGACCAAATCTTCGAATACGCAGCGCTCTACCAAGAATTAGGCTATGGAATTTTGTTTACGTCCATACCTCGCAGCCAAGGTGTAGACGAGTTTAAAGCCATGTTTGCCGGGAAAGTGTCGCTATTAGCAGGACATTCGGGCGTAGGGAAATCCAGTTTATTGAATTTAGTATCTCCACATTTGAATATAAAAGTGAATGAGATTTCTGATTTTGCCCAAAAAGGGGTGCATACCACCACCTATTCTACCATGTGGGAATTAGGCCCTGAAACTTATTTAATTGATAGCCCTGGCATCAATGAATTAGGAGTCATGGAAATCGAAAAAGAAGAACTTTCTCATTATTTCCCCGAAATGCGCGCGCTGATTGGCGAATGCAAATTCAATAATTGCCTACATATTTCGGAACCGTCTTGTGCCGTTTTGAAAGCTTTTGAAGCCGGAGATATTGCGCATAGCCGTTATTTGAGTTATTTGAGTATTTTTGAGAACAACGATAACCGTCGCTAAACCTATGGAAAATTCCTATTTATGGGGCATTGATTTAGGAGGAACTAAAATCGAATGTGCTGTCTTGTCTGCCACTGATGTAACGCAAGTCATCGCCCGAGAACGTATCGATACAGAAGCTTCAAAAGGCTATGAGCATATTATTTCACAAGTTGCTCTTTTAGCTTCACGCGTCTCAAAACAATTGGGGGTAACTCCCACGAAAATTGGTTTCGCCACTCCTGGTGTTTTGAATCCAGCCACTCAAACGATGAAAAACTGCAACACGACCTCCATGAATGGTCGTCCGATGGCAGCTGATTTAGCGAAAGCTTTGGGTGCTGAAGTCCGCTTAGCCAATGATGCAAACTGTTTTGCCTTAGCAGAAACCTTGATGGGAGTTGTGCAGGACATTAATCCAAAAGCTGAAGTTGTTTTTGGAATCATCATGGGTACGGGCGTAGGCGGTGGATTAGTTGTTCACGGTCAAGTAATCAACGGCTTGCATGGAATTGGCGGCGAATGGGGGCATAATATCTTAGAGGAGGGCGGAAAGCCGTGTTATTGCGGTAAATCAGGCTGCGTAGAACATGTGATCTCTGGGCCTGCTCTCGAAGAATTTTATTTTTCTATTTCAGGCCAAAAACTCCGCATGCCCCAAATCTTACATGCTCATCTAGCTGGAACAGATGCTTTTGCATCCGCAACCATCGATAGAATGCTAGAGAATTTTGGACGCGCCGTTTCCACGTTAATAAATGTGTTAGACCCTCAAGTCATCGTCATAGGTGGTGGGGTGGGCAATATTGATTTGCTTTATACCGAAGGAATCGAACGAATCAAGAAATACATTTTTAATTCAGGGGAAGTACTAACGCCGATAGTGAAGCCCAAGTTAGGGGATTCGGCTGGGGTTTTTGGTGCTGCGCTTCTTTTCGCTGCTTCGCAGCTTGAGTCACCTACGGTTTAGTCATCGCTAAGCGATTTAGTCGTCCTTCGGACTTAGTCGCCACTATGTGGCTTAGTCATCACTACGCGATTTAGTCGTCCTTCGGACTTAGTCGCCACTATGTGGCTTAGTCATCACTACGCGATTTAGTCG
>CANLVU010000106.1 GCA_947494535.1 Cytophagaceae bacterium | reverse complement strand
TACACTGTAAGGTTTCATCTTCAACATGATTTACAGATTAAACAAAAAATTAAGTGACGATGGGGAGATTCGAACTCCCAAACCTTAACGGCACTACCACCTCAAGGTAGCGTGTCTACCAATTTCACCACATCGCCAAAAACGGTTAGTAAAATTACCAATTATTTACTTACTTGCCAACAATTACAGAACTCAAAAAATTCGTACAATGGCTTTAGAAATAAGCGGAAAATTAATCAAAAAATTACCTGAGGTTACAGGAACAGGTAAAAACGGTACCAACTGGATCAAGCAAGAATTTGTGATCGAAACACAAGATCAATACCCTAAAAAGGTATGTATGTCAGTTTGGGGAGATAAAACACAAGATTTAACTCCAGTTCAAGAGGGCGAAATCGTTAAAGTCCAATTCAACGTAGAATCAAGAGAATACAACGATCGTTGGTATACGGAGATCCGTGCCTATCGTTTAGATCGAACCGGATCCATTCCAGCAGGAGTGGAGCCTACACCAGCAGCAGGAGGATATCAATTCCCTCCATTAGCGGCGGAGAGTGGGGATGATTTGCCTTTCTAGTCGCTAGTCGATAGTCATTAGTCACCAGAACATAAAGTAAAATTAATTTAAAAGCTAGGACATCGTTCTAGCTTTTTTTTACGAGCTATCGAATGTAACTTTAACGATTTTATTAGCGACTAGCGACTAGCGACTAGTGACTAGCGACTAGCGACTAGTGACTAGCGACTAGTGACTAGCGACTATCTAACTCCATCGCCTGATGCTCAATATCCGCCTCAATAAACGTATCACCATAGGGTGTGAAACCCAATGAAGCATACAAGGGCATAACAGAAACTTGAGCATGTAAGTAGTAATGCGTGCAATTGGGGTATACTTTAGCAGATTCGGCAAAAATGCGGTGAATGATTTGGGACGCATATCCTTTGCCACGTGCAGAATCTAACGTGGCTATTCGCTCTACTTTAATTCCTTTTTCAGTTTTGCGGTAACGACCGGTTGCAACAGGGACATCCTCTTCAAATAATAGAAAGTGTTTTGCCACCGCATCTAATGCATCAAATTCCTCAGAGGGCAGGCACTTTTGTTCTTTGACAAACACCTCGGTGCGAATCGCAAACACCTGTTCGATTTCTTCTGGACTGATAGCCTGAATGATCCTATTTTTCTTGCTTTCCATACGCCTCGATAATTTTACGCACTAATCGGTGACGAACGACGTCCGAACCGTCTAATTCTACGAAGGCAATTCCATTAATTCCAGTTAGGATCCGTTCTGCTTCTCCTAGGCCAGAAGTTTGGTTTTTGGGTAAATCGACCTGAGATTTATCTCCCGTAATAATGGTCTTAGATTGAATACCCATACGCGTCAAAAACATCTTCATTTGCATGGAAGTCGTATTTTGGGCTTCATCTAACAAAATAAATGCCTTGTTTAGGGTACGACCACGCATATAGGCCAAAGGTGCAATTTCAATCGTACGATTCTCTAAATAAAACTTTAATTTCTCTGCCGGAATCATATCATCCAAGGCATCATAAATGGGACGTAAATAGGGATCAATTTTCTCTTTTAAATCCCCGGGCAAGAAGCCAAGGTTTTCTCCTGCTTCTACCGCAGGACGTGTAATTATAATTTTCTTGACTTCTTTATTTTTCAACGCTTTTACAGCTAAAGCAACGGCAGTGTAGGTCTTACCGGTACCGGCAGGTCCGATAGCAAAAACGATGTCGTTTGTAGTGGCAGCGTCTACCAGTTTACGTTGATTAGGTGTTTTGGCCTTAATAACTATCCCTTTATTGCCAAAAAGAAGCACGTCTTTATCCTCCACCCAAGGCTGCTCCGTTTCTTCGCCAGTCGGATTCAAGACCGCATCGATGTAAGCCTGCATATGTTTTTCCGTGAGCGTATGATGTTTGTCCAAATGGGCCACACAGGAATTGACAATTGCCTCAACATGTGCAATTTGATCATTCGATCCGCGGACGGTTAATTGCTCACCACGAGCAATGATTTTAGATTGAGGAAAGGCGTGAATCAATAAATTGATATTGGCATTAGCCACACCTAAAAAGTCGATTAGAGAGACCTCAGAGAGGGAAATTATTTTTTCTAACAAGTAAAAATGGGTTTAAAACGTGTAGGGGTAAAAATAAGAAATTCTTGAAATTTAATACCTTCGTTTATAAGATAATTTTGAAAATTTAACGTAAAATTGCGGTATGGAATCTAACACCCCGTCATCCATTTATAAAAAAGGAAATCAGTCAACTGCCGGAATTCGTTCTCAGGCAGGACCCACTCGTTTAAGCGATTTGGGTCTTGGTAAATTACCTCCTCAGGCCGTTGACCTAGAAGAAGCGTTGTTAGGTGCGTTAATGTTAGAAAAAGAGCCTTTGGCAAACGTCATAGAGTTATTACGTCCAGCCACATTTTATAAGGAAGGTCATCAGTTAATTTTTGAGGCAATTCAAGGATTATTCCAAGCTTCACAACCTGTAGATTTACTAACCGTTAATAATTTTTTAAAGCAAAACGGTACACTGGAGAAGGCAGGTGGAACTAGTTATTTAGCACAATTAACCTCCCGAGTAAGTTCTACTTCTAACGTTGAATTCCACGCTAGAATTATTATAGAGCAATATTTAAAGCGTCAACTAATTCAAATATCCTCAGAAATTCAACGCCTATCTTACGAGGACACCTCAGACGTGTTTCACTTATTAGATAAGATGGAGCAGGAGCTTTTCACGATTGCTGAATCAAATATTCGCAAGAATTACGAGAGTATGTCGGATATCTTGAAGAAGGCCGTGGATGAATTAGAAAAGAAACAACTCCAAAAAAGCGGCTTAACGGGTATTCCATCTGGATTTACGGACTTAGATCGATTGACATCTGGCTGGCAAAAACAAGAATTAATCATCATCGCAGCCCGTCCAGGTATGGGTAAGACGGCTTTTGTCGTTTCTGCTTGCCGTAACGCAGCGGTTGATTTTGGTCACTCCGTCGCTTTATTCTCCTTAGAGATGAGTGCTGTACAACTTGTAAATCGTATTATTTCTGCTGAAGCAGAAATCGAAGCGGAGAAGATTCGTAAAGGCAAGTTAGAACCGCACGAATGGCAGCAATTGCATACGAAAATCAATAAATTATTTGAGGCGAATATGTTTATTGACGATACACCAGCTTTATCTATTTTGGAATTAAGAGCAAAGTGTCGTCGTTTAAAGGCCCAAAAAGGTATCGACCTCATCGTCATCGATTACTTGCAGCTAATGACTGGAGATAGTTCAGGAAAAGGAGCGAGCGGTAATCGTGAACAAGAAATCGCTCAAATTTCCCGTGCCCTAAAGCAGTTAGCAAAAGAATTAGATGTGCCCGTTATCGCACTTTCTCAATTAAATCGTTCCACAGAAACACGTGGAGGGAATAAGAAACCTCAACTTTCAGACCTTCGTGAATCCGGAGCCATCGAGCAGGATGCCGATCAGGTTATGTTTATCTACCGCCCAGAATATTACGGAATCACGGCCGATGATCAAGGAAATTCGATTACAGGAATGGGGGAGATCATTATGGCCAAAAACCGTTCCGGATCTTTAGACAATGTTTGGCTGAAATTCATCGGTAAGTTTACCAAATATTGCGATTTAGACTTCCAACCCTTTTCTAATAAGGAAGGAGGCAATTACGATTTAAGCGCCTTAGGTGATCAAACATCCGCATTCGAGTCAGGAAATGATGCCGTTTTTAAGGGCAGTAAGATGAATCTTCCGCCGGAGGATTATGATCCGTTGAACACGCCGTTCTAGATCTAGATTAGAGAGTAAAGAGTAGAGATAAGGATTTTTCATGTAGTCAAAAAAGGGGCATTAGCCCCTTTTTTGATACAACATCTCTACTCTATACTCTATACTCTATTCTCTATAAACTTAAGACTTAAGTATAAGTCGTACAATATTCTCCACATGATGCGTCTGAGGAAACATATCCACCGGATGAACCACATCCACCTCGTAAGCCACATCCAACAAGGCTAAATCACGTGCTTGTGTAGCAGGATTACAGGAAACATACACTATTTTCTTAGGCTGAACTGCTAAAATCTGATTCACCACATCTACATCCATTCCAGCACGTGGTGGATCGGTGATGATGACATCAGGAGCGCCGTGAATAGCAATAAATTCTTCTGTCAAAACTTTCTTCATATCGCCGGCAAAGAACGTCGCATTTTTAATACCATTTAATTCAGCATTAATGCGGGCATCTTCTACGGCCATCTCAACGTATTCTAAACCTACCACTTTCGTAGCATGTTTCGCTAGAAATAAACCGATGGTTCCGGTACCAGTATACAAGTCATATACGACTTCATTTCCTTGCAAATCTGCGTATTCACGAACTAATTGGTAGAGTTTCAGTGCTTGTTTGGCATTGGTTTGAAAGAATGATTTAGGACCAATTTGGAACTTCAAGTCTTCCATTGTTTCTACCATAAAGGCTTTGCCGTGGTAGCAAACAACTTCCAAATCGTGGAAGGTGTCGTTTCCTTTTTGGTTAATCACATAATTCAATGAAGTAATCATCGGGAAGGTTGACTTCAAATACTCCATCACTAAGTTGATTTCCTCTTCGGTCACATAGGCGAACTGTACAGTAACCATCCACTCGTTGGTAACGGTGTTTCGGATGATTAAATTACGTAAAGCACCTTCTTTCTGGTTTTTTAATTCATAATAGGAGATTCCATTCGCCTCAGCAAAATCACGCACTCCGTTTCGAATCGTATTCGATGGATCAGGTTGTAAATAACAGTGATCCACAGGTAAAATCTTATCAAAGCGGCCGGGAACGTGGAATCCTAGAGCGTTCATAGAACCTAAATCTTCCTTGCCAATTTCATCCTCTGTGAGCCAACGCGCGCAAGAAAAGGTAAATTCTAATTTATTGCGGTAGTAATAGGTCTCTTCTGAACCAAGAATGGGTTGAAATACGGGCAATTTTACCTTAGCGATTCGGGTCAAATTGTCTTTGACTTGTTGCGCTTTAAAGGCTGTTTGAGCTTCATAAGAAACGTGCTGCCACTACAACCGCCACAGATGCCAAAATGGCTGCAGGCTACGTCTGTCCGGTGTTTTGAAAAAGGTTGAATGTTAATGGCTTGGGCTTGTTTGAAGCTTTTTTTGGACTTCAAAATACGTAAATCAGCGATATCGCCAGGAGCAACAGCACCTTGGACAAAAATTACTTCATCGTTCACTTTGGCAATACACTTTGCCTCAGCGGCAAAATCCAAAATCGCCATTTGCTCCAACACCACAGGGGCTTTCTTTTCTTTTTTCTGACTCATGCTGCTAAAAATGTGCACAAAAATACGGCTTTATATGGG
>CANLVU010000105.1 GCA_947494535.1 Cytophagaceae bacterium | reverse complement strand
GCAGACAAACCTAGCGAATATACACTCTTAGTTTTCCAAGAATGGTGGGGATTAAATGACCACATCAAAAGAGAGGCAGAGCATTTCTACAGTACGCTAGGAAACGTGAACGTCTTAGCTGTCGATATGTACGATGGAAAAGTGGCAACAACGCGCGAAGACGCAGCTAAGTATATGGGAGGTGCTAGTCCAGCCCGTTTAGAGGCTATTATTAAAGGAGCCATTGCGTTTGCGGGCCCTAAAGCGAAGATTGCGACGGTGGGCTGGTGTTTTGGCGGAGCATTATCTTTGAAAGCATCTATTTTAGCGGGCAAACAAGCCGCTGCTTGCGTGATGTATTATGGAATGCCTGTGAAGGAAGTGGAGCAATTGAAATTATTGCAAACAGATGTTTTGGGCCTATTTGCTGGAAAAGAGCAATTTATAAACCCGACGGTCGTGAAGGAATTTGAAGACAACATGAAGAAGGCAGGCAAAGGAATCCAAACAAAAATCTTCGATGCACAACACGCTTTTGCGAATCCTTCAAACCCAGCCTATGATAAAGTAGCTACGGAAGAGGCTTGGGGATTAGCGATAAATTACTTTAAAGCACGTTTAAAATAATGCGTTATCTACTACTTATTCTCTGTGTTGGCCTACTTGCCGGCTCCTGTGCGAGTCAACGCCAGCCTAAGCTATACAAGAAAAAATGGTCCTTATTTAAGAAAAACGACTGCGACTGCCCTAACCTCAAATAAGTGGGTTTAGGGCAGAGGCAGCTGGTGATCCAGGAGCTAGACCTTGTAACCAACGCTGGCGGTCAGCCTCTTGATTCGGGTTTAATGGCTCCATAACGTGCGCCTCCGCGTCCATGTAGATAATCGTCATGACCTCCCTCATTTTGTTTGATTCATTACCTGGTGCATTGTGTAGCGTCCAACCTAAGTGAAAGGTGGCATCGCCGGCTTTCATGGATTTTTGAGCCACAATTTCATATCCTTGTTTTGAAACGTAGTCACCGATTAAGGCTTCTGATTGATCCGAAATTTCAATCTTAGGCAAATCTGCTCCAGCTGATTTAGAGGCAAAAGTCAACATGCCCATCCCTTCCTCAATATCCACTAGGGGCATCCACATCGTTACCGTCTTAGGTGTATCCAAAGGCCAATAGTATTGATCTTGATGCCAAGGTGTATGTCCTCCACCTGGCTCTTTGAATAAAGCTTGGTCGTGGTATAGGCGAACATTTTTAACTCCTAATAATTGTGCAGCCACGCCCGCAAAGCGCTTCGCTAAGGTAAATTCCTTCACCGTTTCTGAGGTTTCCCACAGATTCATCATCTGTAAAAAAGCTTTCCCATAGGTGTCACGCTCCTCCATCGGTTTTTGTTGCGCACGAAAATCGGTAGCCCAATCTATAATCGCTTGGCGATAAGGTTGTAATTCAGTTGCCGAAATTAATCCTGGCAAATAAATGTGGCCATTGGCAGCAAAATAGGAACGATCCTCGGCGGATAGTGAATAGGGTTGTTGTAACATCTTTGTGAAGGAATAAATTTTTGACAAAGTTTTTTAAAATTATTTCAACAGGCTACCATTATTTTGACCAAAAAAGATGCAATTTTACCTTTTTACGAATTATGGCACCTGTTTAGGCTAAAATTAAATGAAAGCACAGCGCGAACACCTTAATCTTGGATTTCAAATTAAACTGGTGAAACAGGCACGGTTTGACGCCCCATATCACTTTCACCCGGAGCTTGAATTAACTTTAATCATTGCAGGGGAAGGAAAACGATTCATCGGTAATCAAATTACTGATTTCAGCCCCGGAGATCTGGTACTTTTAGGAGGTAACTTACCTCATTGCTGGCAAAATCACCGGAAAGATTGGTTGCTAGAAGAGGTTGAAGTGGATGGTGCCCAAGCTTTGGTTATTCATTTTCGACGTGATTTTTTAGGAGAAGATTTTCTTTCAAATGAGGCTTGTCTCGGATTGAAAAACCTGTTGGAAAAAGCCAAAACAGGATTCTCCATTGTAGGTCCTACACAAGATCGCATCGCAAGAGAAATGTTAGCGCTAGTAGACATGCCTCCTTTCCCACAATTAATCTCCTTATTGCAGATATTACATACCATCGGAATTTCAACGGCGGATGTGCAACCCATCGAAACTACGGAAGGAAATTATGCCATTGCAGAGGGTGATTTAGAGCGAATTAATAGAGTATATGCGTATGTGATCGCCAATTACACACAGGAAGTACATTTAGATGAAGTGGCTCATCTAGCTAATATGACAGAGACTGCTTTTTGCCGCTATTTCAAGAAGGTGACGAACAAAACCTTTGTGGAATTAGTGACTGAGTTCCGGGTAAAGCACGCGTGTACCTTGTTGCGTACGACAAATAAACCGATGATAGAAGTGTGTTTTGAGAGCGGTTTTGGCAATCTATCTCATTTCAATAAACAGTTCAAAGCCTGGATGAAAACCCCACCTCTTCAATACCGTAAAATGGTCAAAGAATGGCATTAAGCCTTTTTCTTTTCTGGAAGCAAAACGCTTAATAAAATACTGATCGTTAGAATACCAATAATCACTCCTAGAGAAGAGAGCGTACCAAATCCCCATTCCTCTAGCTTCGAATGCGCTAGCATCTTGCCTCCTACAAAGCTTAATAATACGCCTAAACCCATAGGCAAGAAGCGGAACAAGCCCATTAAACTGGATAGAAAAAAGAACAAAGAACGAAGCCCCATCACTGCAAATACGTTCGAAAAGAAGACGATATAAGGGTCTTTCGAGATAGAGAAAATGGCTGGAATCGAATCCACAGCGAAAAGAATATCGGTAAATGAAATGACTACCACAACGATAAAAATAGGTGTGATAAAAATTTTACCCGTATTCTTCATCCGTACGAAAAAATGCCCAATCACATTTCTTTTATAGACATTAAAGAACCGAGATAACAAACGAACGACCGGATGATTAGCGGTATCAATTTCTTCTTCTTCGTGTTTCGAGAATAAAATCTTTACACCGGTATAGACCAGAAATGCCCCAAAAACGTAAATAATCCAATCAAATTTCTGCAATAAAGCCGCCCCTAAAAAGATGAATATCAATCGCAAAATAATAGCTCCCAAGATACCCCAAACAAGGATTTTTTTGTAGTAGCGTTTTTGGACCCCAAAAGAATTAAAGATCAAAATAAAGACGAATACGTTATCTGCCGACAAAGAATACTCTACTAGATAGCCCGTAATAAACTCTAGCGAAAGATTGTTCTGGAAAATAGCCAAAGCTTCTTGGTAAGACCCAGTCCCTAAATCAATGTGTGAGGCATAGGCCTGCTGCACCGCTTTCAGACTCGCCATATCCGTAATACCATGGACCATTGCCCCGTTATAGCCTAAGAAAATATAAAACACAATCGCTAGTAAAACCCACATTCCCGTCCAAAAACCTGCTTCTCTAAAGGTCACTTCTTCGGCAGTATCTTTCTTAAACACCCCTAAATCGATTAGCATCACTGCCATCACACCCACTGAAAAAAGAAGAAAAAATAGCGTTTCGCTCATAAATATTTAATTTTACACTTTGGCCGCACAAAGGTCGCAAAAATAGCTCAGAAAATTTATGTACGAAGGCAAAAAGGTCATTGTCGTTATGCCCGCTTACAAGGCAGCGCTAACCCTGGAAAAAACATACCACGAAATACCACACGATTGGGTAGACGAGGTGATTTTAGTGGATGATCATAGCCCTGACAATACCGTTGAAGTAGCGAAAGCGGTAGGCATTAAGCACGTCATTAGACACGATAAAAATCTGGGTTATGGAGGCAATCAAAAGACCTGCTATACGAAAGCTTTAGAATTAGGCGGTGACATCGTGATCATGTTACACCCAGATTACCAATATACTCCCATGTTATTGAAAGCCATGATTTCCATCATTGGGAATGGCTTGTATCCCGTCGTTTTTGCTTCGCGCATCTTAGGAAAAGGCGCATTAAAGGGTGGAATGCCGATTTACAAATACATCGCAAATCGCTTATTGACCTTGTTTCAGAATATACTAATTGACCAAAAGCTGTCTGAATACCACACGGGTTACCGTGCGTTTTCGAAAGAAGCTTTGGAAGCCGTGAAATTCACTAAATGCGACGATGATTTCATCTTTGACAATCAGATGGTTTTGCAATTATTCTGGAAAGGATTCGAGGTAGGCGAAGTGACTTGTCCGACGAAATATTTCGACGAAGCATCATCCATTAACTTCAAACGCAGTTCCATCTATGGTTTAGGAGTGCTTTGGTACTCAGTCCGGTACCGCCTCGCGAAATGGGGATGGAAATGGGATTTAATGAACTAATTTAAAAGCCTCAGACCGTAAAATCTGAGGCTTTTTTATGTGGCGAATGTTCGCCGTTTAAAACCGAATACTAGCTCCGAGTAAGAAATTAAATCCGGCTTGCGGATAGTAGAAGTTTTCTGTTGTCATAGCACCGGCGTAACGGTATGAATAAGTATAGCCATTCGAAGAGTATAGCTCGTTCAGCACATTATTCAATAATAAAGTAAAGACTGGACCTTTCTTCAGGGTATATTTCAAACGAATATCTTGGGTCGTGTAAGCTTTTATAGAACGCGCCTCATCCGAGGTGTTGTCCAAATATTGTTTCCCCACATACTTGCTCAATAAACTCGCTTCGAAAGCGCCTGCAGAATAGGTCAAGGTGTTTCCTGCGATGACCGATGGGGAAAAGGCAATATCAGTATTTTCGTGCTGTATGAAAGCCATATCATAGGTGTCATAATCAATAATTTCTTCCTTGAATTGACGGATACGGTTTTGGCTTAATGTCAAATTTCCATTCCAAAGTAAACGTTTCGAAATTTGGTAATTAAGTGCCGCCTCTAAACCCAAGCGGTAACTCGATTCCACATTTGTTCGAATGGGATCTCCAGTTGAATTGACAGCCCCCGTCAACACCAATTGATCCTGGTAATTCATGAAATAGCCATTCAATTGGAATCCATATTTTTGGCCTGAAAGCTCATACCCTAACTCGTAATCTTGCAGATATTCCGAACGAGGCGCCCCGGCTGCATTATCTACAAAATCCTGGCGACTCGGTTCTTTACTTCCTGCTGAGACAGAACCGTACACTTTTGATTTTTCTGATAATTGATGTGTGAGACCTAACTTAGGGTTAAAAAAGGAGTACGTATTATCGGAGTCTATCGGCAAAAACTTATCTGCTGTTCCTAACATCCGGTAGCCTACCGTCCGGTATTGCAAATCTACATAGGCATTAAATGCCGATGACAACATAATATTCCCTTTCGCATACACGTTTAAATCTGTTTTTTGAGACCGACTACGGTACCATTCTCTTCCGGGGAATGGATCCTGTAATACCCCAAAATGGTGGCCCACATAGCGATTCCATGCCGCTCCAAAAGTAAATTTAAT
>CANLVU010000104.1 GCA_947494535.1 Cytophagaceae bacterium | reverse complement strand
TACCTGTTTAAACTCAAGTGCGTTGTGGAAAATTTTGTGATCCACTTCAGCTTCTTGTTCGGTGGAAACTTTGCGGTTTAGATTTTGGAGATAATGGTTTAAATCCGTTAACCCGAAGGCCGGTTTCTCCTCCGAATAACTTAAGCGAAGGACTTTCGTAATGAACCATTTGGAAAGACCCACCGTCACCCAAACTAAGGGGAACATCAATGTGTAAATCACCCATATGGGTATCGCTAAAAACTCTAGAATGGCGTCTGGATTAATCAAGAAGACACTTTTAGGAGTGAATTCAGACGTCATCAAGATCAGAATGGTCGCCACGATCGTCGCGATCAGTCGTGCCAAAATCTCATTGATAGACAAGAAATGCAACACGACGTGGTGCAAAAATTCTTCCATGAAAATACCATAGGCCACTAGAGACAAGGTATTTCCAATGAGCATCGTACCGATGAAACGGGAGGGGTGCTGATTGAAATTAGCGATAATTTTAGCACTCAAAATATCTTGCTTCGCCTTGAGCTCAAAGTACAATTTGTTCGAGGAAACGAAAGCCATTTCGACACCAGAAAAGAAGGCGGAGAAAACCATGGAAGCGATGATTCCGATGATTTGGGTATTATCCAAACTGATACTACTTGTTTCCATCTTTCTCTTTTTTTACCCTTTCGTTCTTCGCGTATTGGTAGTAGAACAAACAACCTACTCCATACATGAGCCAGCCGTAATGATAAAATATTTCGGCCCAAAACTGTCCCTTTATTTCAGCCGGAGTGGGACTATTCAAATCGATCACCCAAATCAAAATGAATCCGATTGCTGCAGCTAAACTTAAGATTTCTTTCTTGCCCATATTAAGCTGCAGTAAAGGGTTTCATTCGACGGTAAGAAGCGATAAACAAACCGATAAATATCAATATGGATCCGATCCATACTAAATTAATATAAGGCTTCTCTAACGCTTTCACGACGATTAATTCCTGTTGTGTTGTATTCCAAGCAAAGCCAAACTCCTGAGATTGTGGGTTAATGCCTGTGAATTTAATCTTAATCCCGGTTTCTTCGCTTTCGAAGGCTGGCGTCGCCACCATTCCTCCTTTAATAATGAAGATGGGGCTCAGTGTAAACTGCTGCGAGTTTTTGCCTAATACTTGGAAGTTTGCTTGCACTGCCGCATCATTCGCGCCTAGTTCTACGCCATCCACATTCGTTACACGCGTCACATCTTTCAGAACAGCTACAAAGTCATTTATGAAGAGGGTATCTCCTGTGGTAACTGTTTTATTTTCTGTTTGAGACCATTGTTTTTCAGATCCGGCCTCTGCTGCTAAGCGGGGATCTAAAGAGACGTAGGTGTAAATATCGTGGTTCCACGCATGTTTCACATCAGGAGAAATCGCGGTGCCCATCTTCGGGTTAACCTGCCATCTCGGGAAGAGCGAAACCGCTTTTCCTTCTTCATTCTTGAACTCTAATTCGTAATAGGTGTTCTCGGGTTCTACGGTTACGGTGTCGCCTTTGCTCGCAATTTTCACCCCATCACGTTCGATATTTTTCAAAGCCACTGCGTGGAAATCACCCTCAATTATCTCGAAATCATTTTTATTGAAGTAGCCTTTGTGTCCGCGCACCTCGATGCGGCGTCCTTTGTAGGTGACTAAATAGTCCTGCATTTGGGCTCCTTGACCTAACCAAAGTGGTAGGTTTTCCTTGTTTTCCTTATTGTTGTCCTTCGTGAATTCCTCCACTTTCGTGCTAATCGCGAAACCCGAGCGGTTCAGCGATACGACTTTGGAATAACCCGCAGAGAATAAAATACCGATTAACATAATCGCTAAACCCACGTGGGCAATAGCGCCGCCAGCTAACGAGAACCGTTCGCGAATTAAGAACCACATGATTTTGAAGTTCGCTAAAACGGCAAACAAACTACTCCACAACAAGGCGATGTACGAAAACGTGTAAATCTTGCCGATATTAATGAATACAACGCTCAATAAAGTGGCAGCTAAAGCTGGACTTAAAAGAGGTTTGAAAGTCGTGCTTTGCTTGATTTTTCCCCACCACACATATTGACCGATTCCACTTAAAATGGCTACGGCTAAGAAAATCCAGATTTGGATTTTGCTGTAGTGTTCCGCTTGGTCTGCTGGTAGGGCAATGTTAGAAAGAATCCCAAAAGCCTCAGCAATCTTGTTATACACCGGAATCGAAGTCGTAAACGTTAATTGGAAAGCGGATAATCCTAAAACGGCCGCTCCCACAAATACCCAAAACTCGCGGTTATAAGTGCCTAGTTCTTTATCATCTTTTGGCAAATCCTTCCAACGGTAGATCGACATGCCGATCGCCACCAAAAGGAAGGTTCCCATATACAACAACAACTGTCCGGAAAGCCCTAAGTCCGTAAAGGAGTGTACCGAGGCATTTCCCAGAATCCCGGAACGATTCAAGAAGGTGGAATAGAGCACCAAAATAAACGCCGAAATCACTAAAATAATCGATGTCTTTAAAGCTGAACTTGAAGTCTTGTGCGCAATCATCGTGTGAATCGCACCTAAAAGGACAAGCCAGGGTACGAATGAAGCATTCTCCACCGGATCCCAGTTCCAATACCCCCCAAAGTTCAAGGTCTCATAAGCCCAGTAAGCGCCCATCATAATTCCAATCCCTAAAACACCCGCACTAAAGAGTGCCCAAGGTAAGGCTGGCATCACCCATTCCGTCAATTTTTTCTTCCACAATCCCGCGATCAAATAGGCAAATGGAACCAAAGTCAAGGCAAATCCTAAGAACAAGGTAGGCGGGTGAATCACCATCCAATAGTTTTGAAGTAATGGATTCAAGCCACGGCCATCTTTGGGAATAAAGTTAGGCTGCATACTCCAAACCGGCAGATCCGGCTGCGCCTCGCGTAACAACAAGAAAGGAGAGGACCCTATTTTCAAGTCAATCCAAGGGATAATCACCCCTAAAATCATCGAAGTCAAGAATGTCTGAACCAGCGCAAAAACCGTCATTACGGGAGACTCCCACTTCGGGTTTTTGATCATCAATAATAGTCCTAAAACCGCCTGCCAAAAGATCCACAACAAAAACGAACCCTCTTGACCCTCCCAATAACAGGAGATCATAAACATGGTAGGCAATTGCAACGAGGAGTGCGTAAACGCGTAATGGTATTCGAAATAATGGTTATAAATGATCACGAAAAGGCTAGCCGCCACCACGATCACAGAGATGAAATGCAGCCCGAATAAAACGCGCGCCGTCATCTTCCAATCATTCTCTAATTCATTAGCAGCCTGCGTCGATTTAAAATAGGCAAAAGTCGCTAGAAGCGCCGTTACGAAGGAAATGATGACAGATAAATGTCCGACCGAACCGATGGTTTCGTGTATCATATTAATTTTTTACTGCTACTGAGGCGCTTGAGTCTGCTGAAATTTTACCTTCTTGGTACTTAGAAGGGCACTTTAAAAGTATTTTGTCACAATAGAAAATCTTGTCCGAATGCATACTTCCCACTAAAACAATCTTCTCAGATTTTTCGAAATCCTGCGGCTTCGGTGCGGCATAGACTACTTGATTCTCACGGCCTAAACTGTCTTGAACTAGAAACTCCAAGTGATTGGCATCGATAGCAGGATTATAATTTAATCCTACTATTTTACCTGCTGCATCTTTCCTTAACGTTCCTACCACATGTACTTTCTGAGCGGGATCATTTTGTGCAATTTGTTCTGCTTCATCAAAGCCTACATAGGTGCTCGCATCCCCCGTCGTAATCAGAATGATTCCGATGGCTACCGCAATTAATATCAAACCAATGATGTTTGTCTTTTTCATTTGCTGCGTTTTTCTAATTCAGTGACTTTTCTCTCCAAACGAAATAAATAGGCAAATAGCCCAATCAATACAACACTTACCACCGCGATCACCACGTAGATTTTTCCATCTGCACGGAATTGATCTGCCATCTCGATGTCGCTAGCCTGAGCTTTGGCCGTAAAACTTAACGTAAAACTTACTAAGAGTAAAAGAAATGCTTTCATGATAACTCGTTTTGTTGTTCAATGTTTTTAATACGAATGCGCAATTGCGCGATCCAATAGCCCAATAATGTCCAGCCAATAACCGCTGGATAAAACACCATTCTCATGCGGTTATCTAAGTCCATTTTGGAAAAAGCAGGATTACCTCCATTACCAGGATGCAAAGAATCCGTCATGCGCGGCAAGATCCAAATTAAGACCATAAAGATCACGAAGGCAAAAATGTTATAAACCGACGAAATGCGGGCTTTCTGCATTTCATCTGGCATCGACGAACGCACCAAGGAATAAGCCAGGTAGATCAATAAGCCGATGGCCACCGAATTTAATTTAGGATCATTTGTCCACCAATCACCCCACGTAAACTTCGCCCAAACACTTCCCGTAATCAAACCTAAAATGGCAAATACCATTCCCACCTCTACATACGTACTTGAAATCAGATCAGATTTAAGATCTGATTTGCGTAAATATTGAATTGAATGATACACGGATGTTCCTAACAAAAAGATCATCGTGAACCACATCGTTACGTGAAAATACAGGTTACGGATGGTCTCGTTCAAAATCGGTTGACGCGGAACCTGTCCGTCAAATCCGGCATAGACCGTGTAGATCAATAGTATGATCGACAAAATTTTCCAATACTGGCGTTTTACTGTTTCCATATATACGGGAAAAGGATCCCAGAAAATACAATGACTATCATATCTAAAGCTCCTAAAATGGCAATCTCATCCCAGTTTTCTGAGAGCGAAATTCCGTCTAGGGCGCTTTTAGACAATTTTAATAATAACAAAAGCAACGGAATGATCAGTGGAAAGCTCATCACCGCCATTAAGGTGGCTGAATTTTCTCCCTGAGCGGCAATTCCTGCCACTAAAGAAAGCGTGGACGCAAAACCGATTGCACCTAAAACTAGTGAAATTAAATAAAGGGACATATTGCCCACCGGGTTACCCATCACCCAAGAATAAAAGAAAATACCGACCAATGAAACGCCCAACATGACCAAGGTATTATAGATGATTTTACTAAAAATCACCGACTCTGGCTTTGCAAAGGTGTAATAAAAGATGTTGCGGTTCGCAGATTCTTGGGTAAAACTCTTGCCCACGGCATTCACGGCAGAGAATAAAAGGATGATCCAAAACAGCGTATTCCACATAATCGGATGGATGGAATGTTGCTTCGCTTTAAAGGATAAATAGCAGATGAAAATAGTCGCCGCTAAATAAAGCACCAGGCCATGGATCGCATACTTGTTGCGCCACTCTAATTGCATCTCTTTGCGAATTAACACGAAAATTTCAGTTAAGGCCATGAACCTGCAATTTACGACAGAAAAAACTATTTGTATCATTTTTTAGCTCAGAAATACTTAGTACATTTGTGTCTAATTTTGAATTATTCT
>CANLVU010000103.1 GCA_947494535.1 Cytophagaceae bacterium | reverse complement strand
CAGCTTTTTTATCGATCACAAAAATACGATATATCAATCACTTTATGGTCTTTTGTGATCGATAAATTGATTTTATATGATCGATAAAACAGTCGGCAGCAGACAAGGGAGAGTAGTCCGTAGGGTATGAGTCAGTAGTCCGGAGGATTCATTTACCATTCACCACTTACCATTCACCATTTTTACTACCACTCACCATCATCTATACTCTCTATTATCTATGATCTCTCCCCATTTAATCCTGCTTCTTTAATTAAAATTATTAATTTCACCCCATGCAACAATGGATATGTAATGAGCCCGGAACACTGAGCCTGCAAGAAGCTGAAATGCCTCAGCGCACACCGGGATTTTCCCTTCTTCGCGTACGCAACATAGGCATCTGCGGAACGGACATTCACGCCTTTGCTGGCAATCAACCCTTCTTTTCGTATCCCCGCATTTTAGGCCATGAACTGGCCGTAGAAATTGTGGAATCCGACACATTCGCAACTGGAGAATTAGCCACGATCATTCCTTATTTTAACTGTGCTTCGTGCGGTGCCTGTGCGGCTGGGAAGCCGAATTGCTGTGAAAGTTTACAGGTTTTTGGGGTACATATTGACGGCGGAATGCGCGAATATATTGTGGTGGAAGATCGCTACATTTTACCAGGAAAGGGTCTGACGGCGGAAGAATTAGCCTTAGTCGAACCATTGTCTATTGCAGCTCACGGACTTCGCCGCGCGACACTAAAAAAAGGCGAAAAAGTGCTCGTGATGGGCGCCGGTCCCATAGGTCTTTTTACGATTTTGCTCGCTAAAATTCAGGGGGCTTTAGTCGAGGTAGCTGAACCTAATCAGGCTCGTTTGCAATTTTGTCTCGACCATTTAGGAGTTACCGAGGGCTCTTCTGCAGCTTACAGCACCGTCATCGATGCGACCGGAAATCTGAACGCTATCGAATCTGGCTTTGCTAAAATGGCACACGGTGGAAAATACGTTTTAATCGGATTACAAAAACAGGCCATCTCCTTTTCGCATCCCGAATTTCACAAGCGCGAGGCGACGTTAATGAGTAGCCGAAACGCGACGTTGGATGACTTCGAATACGTGATGGATTTATTTCGCGATGGGAAGATTCAATCAGAACAATTTATCTCTCACTGCTTCACAAAAAATCAAGTTCCTGGTATTTTTACAAAAATTAACGACCCATCTGAACAGGTAATCAAAGCGATGATTAGTTTAGCAGAATGAAACCACTACTACTCTTCTGCCTGCTTTTAAGTGCTTGTAAATCCCAAGAAGTACTTCCTGATAATTGCTACAAGGGCCGCCTTTCCCTAAAGGGAATTTGCAATAATTACGTGATTGAATTAGTCGAAGGTTCAATAGATACATCGAAGGTGGAATCTATTTGGAAGAATCCAGATACAGGTAAAAACTATAAAAATGCGTTTGCCTTATCTAATCCCTGTGCATTACCTGTTAGCTTGAAAGAAGGGGACGAATTTTACTTCAAATTAGACGCTAGCCAACTGACCGCTGAATGTATCACCTGTAAAGCCTATAGTCCCACGCCTAAAAAAGCTTTACCTATCTCGATCTGCCCTAATTAATTTTAAAATTCGTCACTTCGTAGCCGATTTCCTCGTCTGCGATCATTTCGGAAAAATCAAAAAATACATTCGTTGGATAGCCGTAAGTTGGATTGAAATTCAAGATACTCTTGACCGGTTTTCGATCGATATTGGTCTTAATAATTTCCAGTAATTCCGAAATGGTTGGAATCACCCCATAACGTTCAGCTGAATTATAAGCTTGTCCATTTACAGTTGCCACTTTCCCATTTTGTACCACCACTTGATTGGGGCCCACATATTCTAAGGGACAAAAACAGACACGCTTAAAACTGAAGGAATAATTCACAATCTTCTTTTCGTTCCAAAGATTCAGATTCGTCGTCGCATCATCCAGCGGCTGCACCGTTTCACAGCCAAACAAACTCAAACAAAAAAGGAATAGTAATTTTTTCATTAAAGCGCTAAACGAGTAAATAGCCCCACATTATCTTTCTCCATTTTCATCGGTCCATAGTAATCAAAATTCGCCCCTAATCCGATCGTGAATTTCCCCTGCGTAACACCCGCACGCAACATCAACGCACTGCGCGCATGCAAACCGTCCTGCAAACTTTGAATGTACAATACTTGAGCGCGAGTATACAATTGCGCTTTCTTAGAAAGCGCCGGTTTGTATTCCACAATTCCGATGGTAGCTGTGCTCTTTGAAGGTTGCAGATTAATACTTGGGTTAACTAAAACCAGCCAAGTCCGATTCGCCTTAAAATATTGCAATCCTAGCTGAGGAACCAGTCCTAATTTATAATGCCACTCTGCCCCACCGGTTACTTTAATATTTCCAAAAAGCGCATAGGTCAAATTATTCACCACCACCATCTCCGTCTCAGAGGCCGTATTTGAATAATCTACCGCACCGGTACTCAAATTGAAAAAACTCAATTTCCCATTCGCTGAAACTGGTCGATTAATAACCGCTTGAAAATGCAATCGATTAGTCCCAAAGGTCGCCTCCACCGGAAGAGGAGGAAGTGGAGCGTGGTCCTGACCAAACACAACATTGGCAAAGAGCAAAGAGCAAAGCAAAAAGAAAAAATATCCCTGCTTCGCGCTTTGAACTTTGAAATTTGAAATTTGTTCTTTGATTTTCATACAAAATAATAAAATACCCAAGCCACAACCCCGCCGATAGCTAACCAAAGCATCCCGTTCGTGCGTTTCTTCTTTAAAAATAATAACAAAATTAACCCCGTGAGGGAAATAACAATCATGAAGATCGCAGAAAAGTCAATGACCCATGACCAAGACTTTCCCGTATCACGCCCCTTGTGCAGGTCGTTGATCACGGCGATAATTCCCATCTTCGTTTCCGTCAATTCGTATTTCCCATCCGCGCGATTCACAAAAAAATCGGCCGTATAACCAGGTCCTTGGAAAGAGATTGAAATCTCCTCCTCATCGATTCTGAAATCGTTGAGTTGACCTTTGATGCTATGGTTCGCACGAAGTTGTTCGACGATGTCGAGTTTAGGAATTTTGGCGGTGTCAGCCACCGAAACCCATTTGGCATTCAAAGAACCTTTCAGTTCTGAAACCACCGTACTTTCCGGAAACCAATCCACGTGGTTCAGGGTAAGTCCCGTCACCGAAAAGAACAATACGATAATGAAACTGAACATCGACAAATAGATGTGCAGCCACCTCGACCACGTCGCTAAATCTCTCATTTACTTTGCTTTATAGACTAATGAAGCGGCTGTCATTTCCTCGCCACCGGCTAAGGTTTGGCTTTTGGCCTTCCCATCAAACTTCATTTCTTGCTTAATCAACTGGTACGTTCCGTGCTCACGAGCCGCCTCGATAAACACGGTATATTTCCCCAAAGGTACATATTCCCCCGCGTCATTCTTCCCATCCCAAACCACCGTATACTGCCCCGCTCCACGCGTCGCACCCGTCACCGAAGCCGCATCAAATTCCACTTCCCTCTTCGCCGCAAACCAAGAACGTAAATCTGGCAACCAACGTGGCTTGTTATACCAAACCGCAATGCGTCTCACCGGTTTGTGCTTCTCATCTTCAATCCAAACCGCCACAAATGGACGGCGCGCGCGTCCTTCGAAACGAGCAAGTTCGAAATTGATATCCAAGCTTTGGCCTACTGTCCATAACTTCTCTTTTATATTCACTAAGCTGATCGCGGACTTCTCTACAGATGTCGCCGGCCAGTTCTCACTTCTATATTCCGCTCCCTCTTTATCAACGATTAAATACGACGCCTCCGGATACTGAGTCGCTAAATCAATGGAAGCCGCCACGCCTAACACATTAAATGCAGTCGCTAAAGCTCCTGCCGTCACCGCATCCTCGTGCGCCACTGTCGCCGAAATCACGTCCGCTGCCGGTTCCGCCGTCCGTGGATCCATGATATGCGAATAATGCACCCCATCGATATCCGAACCTCTTCTATAATCTCCCGACGTTGCCACCGCTTGATTATTCACTTGGATATACCCTAAAACCTCCGCGTTCTCCCCCGCATTTCGCGGATCTGACACACCTATTTTCTCGGTCCAATCTCCTTTCACCACAAAATCACCCCCTATATTCACGACCACTCCAGCCACTCCCTCCTCTTTCATCGCTTCTGCGGCTGCTTTCTCCATCACATAGGACTTTGTGAAGCTGTGTAATTTCAATTCGGTGTCCGTTAAACGCGTCGCTCCATTTTCGTCTAGTGACCAGTGCGGCTGATTTACCTCATTCACTGCCAACGCTAAATCGGAGGCAGAAGGAATTTCAGAAGCCCACATTTTGGCCATATGCTCCGACGCCGGATTCAAAGCTCCGTCAGTTTTCACATTCCATTCTTCGAAATGCTGTAATACCTCGCGCAATTCGGGAGAGATTTCGAGGGATTCGCCGCGAGTCGAGCGCCACAGACTAAACTCCGATGATTCACGGGAGGAAAGGATTTCATTCAAACGATTAATCTCCGCTAACACCTTGGATTCTGCGATGTTAGCCGCGGCTTCAGACGAAGCGATGATCTTAAGATCTAATGAAGTGCCTAACACATTTTCAAAATGAGCGGTTAATAAACCGTTAGTTGAAGACACGCTGGGTACTAAACTGAGTAGACTTAGGCTGATTGAATTGATCATAGGGTTTGTATTTAGACCACAAAACTGAAAAATAAACGGTTCAAAAGAATGATATATGAGATAAAGGGCTAAGATTTGTAGATAAATCGGGGAATAAAATGAAAATCGAGATTTGGAGTGATATTATGTGTCCGTTTTGCTACATCGGTAAGAGGCATTTGGAAAAAGCATTAGAAACATTTCCTGGAAAGGACGAGGTCGAGATCGAATGGAAGAGTTTCCAATTAGACCCCACGATTCCGATGGATTTGGGCGAGGAGACGAGTGTCTATGACTATTTAGCGGCCAGAAAAGGTATTTCATTAGAACAAGTAAAAGTGATGCACGACCGCGTTTCTGACATGGCAAAAGCGGTGGGCTTGCACTATGATTTTGATCAGGCAAAAGTCGCTAATTCCCTGAAATCCCACCACCTCATCCAATACGCGAAAGACCAAGGCAAAGGCGATGCCATCGAGGAACGCTTGTTCCAAGCTTATTTTATGGAGGGCAAAAACCTAGCCCTAGACGAAGCGCTGGTGGAATGTGGAGAGGCTATAGGACTAGAACGGGAGGGGATCCTTCAAGCGTTACAAGACGAGAATTACGCTTACCGTGTGAAACAAGATATTCAAGAGGGAGAAAACCTGGGCGTGCGAGGCGTGCCCTTCTTCGTTTTTGACAGAAAATACGGCATTTCTGGGGCAGAACCCATCGAAGTGTTTACGAAAACCCTTTTACAAACAGTTGCAGAATGAAAAATCTACTAT
>CANLVU010000102.1 GCA_947494535.1 Cytophagaceae bacterium | reverse complement strand
GCGTATTAAATGTGCTTCGCAGGAAAGGACATCAGCTAGATAAAGGATTAGAATTAACCGTTAGCGGCAATATTCCCATCAATTCAGGGACATCCAGTTCGTCTGCTTTACTTGTTTCTTGGGTGAATTTCTTGAATGAAATATACGTTTTAGGGTATTCCCAAAAACAAGTAGGCGAAATCACCTATGAGGCTGAAGTACTCGAGTTTTCTGAGCCTGGTGGGATGATGGACCAGTATTCAACAGCTGTAGGTAATGTAATATATTTAGCGAGTGTGCCAGAGATTCACATTGAGACCTATGCCAGAGAATTAGGGACTTTCGTTTTAGGCGATTCAGAAGAGCCTAAAGATACCTTGGGGATTTTAAGTCACGTGAAGTTTGGGATGTTAGGGGGGATGAAAAAAATTCAGTCGAAATACCCGGATTTTGAATTAGCAACAGAAAATGATCCAGCAAAATACCGTGACTTATTGACGGAGGATGAATGGGTGCTTTTGCAGGCCAATATAAGTGATCGTGATTTGTTGCTAGAGGCAAAAGCAATGTTTGAAGGAAAAATCGCTTGGTCAGACGAAAAATTAGGTTCCTTATTAAATGAACATCAAGTAAATTTGCGGGAACACAAGCGGATTTCAACGCCCAAGATCAACCGAATGTTGCAGGCGGCTTTGGATGCGGGAGCTTTGGGAGGAAAAATAAATGGTTCAGGTGGTGGAGGATGTATGTTTGCCTATGCGCCTAAGAACCCTGAAAAAGTGGTCGAGGCGATAGAAAAAGCAGGAGGTAAAGCCTATATTATTACAGTAGATAAAGGAACAACGAAAATTATATGAAGAAGAGATTATTGATTTTAGCAGGTGGCATGGCCTCTCGTATGAAGAAAGCCTTAGCGGAGGAGAACAGTGATTTAGACCCTAAATTAGTAGCACAAGCGAATGCGGTGACCAAAGGGATGATCCAAGTAGGAAAGAATGGAAAGACCTTGATTGATTACCAATTATATAACGCGCATTTAGCGGGCATCGAAGAGGTGATGTTACTTTTGCATCCAACGGATAACGTTTCTCAAGAATATTGTGAGTCATTGATGTCAAAGGATGCGACTTGGGGGATAAAAATCGTCTTCGCTCGACAACAAATTGCGGCAGATCGCGAGAAGCCTGCTGGAACGGCAGATGCGGTGTACCAAGCTTTATCACAGCACGCGGATTGGCAAACAGGTCGTGTGATCGTTTGTAACTCGGATAATTTGTATTCGGTGAATGCATTGAAAACGCTTTGGGCATCAGAAGTTCCACAAGCCTTGATTTCTTATCACCGGGATAGTTTACTGTATCCTGAGGAGCGTATCTCCGCTTTTGCCTTGATTCGTACGGATGCTGAAGGCTATTTATTAGAGATTATTGAGAAGCCTACGAAAGAACAGGCAGATGAATTAATGGCGAAACAAGGTCGTTTAGGCGTGAGCATGAACGTTTTTGTATTTGAGGCGAGTACGTTCTTACCCTATTTGGCCAAAACTCCATTCCACCCTGTCCGCAACGAAAAAGAATTGCCTACGTCTGTTGTGATGTTCGGTGAAGGAGAAGGCAAAGGGTTTTTCTCGATTCCGTTAGCGGAGAATGTGCCAGACTTGACTTCTAAAGAAGATATCTTAGTGATGCAGAAATATTTAGAGGAAACCTATGGTGATTTCTAAAGCTTAATGCTAAATTGTGAGTGATAACCTATTCACTCTATGACTTTATTGATTGTAATTGCTAGTCTTGGCCTTTTAGTACTGTTAATCACGTACTGGAAGGTCAATTCTTTTATATCCTTTTTGCTCGTGAGTATTTTCGCGGGCATTTGTTTCGGTTTACCGCTGCCTGATATTGCGAAGTCCATTCAAAAAGGGTTGGGTGATACGCTCGGATCATTAGTCGTCATTCTCGTTTTAGGAGCTATGCTGGGTAAATTAGTGGCTAGTTCTGGAGCCGCGAAACAGATTTCATCCACTTTAATCGATCTTTTCGGGCTTTCAAATATTACGTGGGGGCTGATGTTGACGGGTTTTGTGATTGGGATTCCGTTGTTCTATAATGTGGGTTTTGTCTTGATGATCCCGCTCATCTTTTCGTTAGTTCAACAATACAAGATTCCTCCGTTATTGGCGGGGGTGCCTATGATGGCGTCCTTATCTGTGGCGCATGGGTTTTTACCTCCTCATCCATCTCCAGCAGCCTTAGTGGCGCAATTTAACGCGAATATGGGAGAGACTTTGATGCTGGGTATCATCGTTGCGATTCCAGCGATAATTTTGGCAGGTCCTATTTTTGCCAAAACTTTGGCCCATTTACCTGTCAAACCCTTAAAATCCTTCGCCTCAGCAGAAGTGGACGAAACGAACTTGCCTTCGAAAGCCGCTAGTTTCATAGCTGCCCTTTTCCCTGTATTCCTATTAGTAGGAACCACCATCGCCGAGGTACAATTACCTGATTCGCCTGTTGTAAAATTTATTGCCGATCCAGCGATGGTGATGCTGGTGGCTATTTTAGTGGCTACCTATGTGTTAGGGATTCGCCGTGGAAAGAAAATCGAAGAGGTGATGAACGTGTATGGCGAAGCGGTAAAAGACGTGGCGATGATCTTATTGATTATTGCAGGTGCTGGAACCTTGAAAGAAATTCTCCTCGTTTCAGGGGTTAGTAAAGAAATTGCTTCCTATTTAGGTGGATTGCCGATACATCCCTTGGTTTTAGGCTGGATGATGGCTGCAATCATCCGAGTTTGCCTTGGGTCTGCCACGATTGCAGGATTAACGGCGGCCGGAATGATTTACCCCTTAGTGGCAGCGGGCGGTGTAAATGCTAATCTAATGGTATTGAGTATTGGCGCGGGAAGTTTGATGTTCTCTCACGTGAACGATACGGGTTTTTGGCTATTTAAAGAATACTTTAATCTGACGGTCAAAGAAACAATCAGGTCCTGGTCTTTGATGGAAACAATTGTATCTATCTCCGGATTAGCGGGTGTGATGATTTTGAATCAAATCCTATAAAAGAAAACTAGTTAACAATATGAAAAAATCAGTCATTTTAGTGTCGCTTAGCGTCCTATTTTTTACACAGGTATCTTTGCGGGCACAGGATACAGAAGGGTATCAATTGCCACCAAAAGCGATTGCAGATTTAGTTTTGGCAAAACCTATTCCGCTCGTCCGCATAGATTCAAAAGCCGAGTATCTCTTATTGCTCGGTCGAAATTCATACCCAACGGTGGAGGAATTAGGTCAACCGGAAATGAAAATAGCCGGACTTCGTTTGAACCCTTTAAATTTTTCTCCCTCTCGCCAAAGCCCCATCAGCAGCATTACCTTGCAGCAGATTCGGACGGGTGCCCAGGTGACCATCACTGGATTACCTAAGAACTTAGCTGTAGGAGGTATTTCTTGGAATCCATCGGAAACTAAAATTGCTTTCGCGCAAACAGAAGTAAATGGAGTCGACTTGTATGTGATCGATATAGCCTCTAAAAAAGCCACTCGCATCAATAGCGCTCCTTTGAATCAAGTCCTAGGCAATGCATTTACGTGGGTAGACGATCAAACGATTCTTTACAAAGTAACGACGCATGATGCAGCCGGTGCTCCCAAGCGCCCTATTACCCCTAAGGGACCTACGATTCAACAGAATGTGGGTAAGGCGGCACCAAGGCCTACTTTTCAGGATTTGATTAAATCCCCTTATGATGAGAGTTTGTTTTCCTATTATGCGGAGGCGCAATTAGTCGTCTATAAAAATGGAGTAAATAAGAAAATTGGCGAGCCTTCTTTGTTCAATTCTTTTCAATTATCGCCGGACAGAAAGTATATTTTGACACGTACTTTAGCGAAACCATTCTCCTATGCAGTACCTGCTTATGGATTTCCTACGACGGTGAAAGTGCTTGATTTGGACGGAAAAACAATCAAAGAAATTGCCAAATTACCTTCCTCAGAGAGTGCTCCAGCGGGAAATGATAACGTCCAAAATGTAGCTCGAGGATTTGATTGGCGGGATGATGAGCCTGCCACCTTGGTTTATGCGATGCCTTTAGATAGTGGGTTTATAAAAAAACAAGTAGAATTCCACGATGCCGTTTATTCCTTAACTGCTCCCTTTACTCAGGAGGCAAAAGAATTATTTAAGACAAAGACCCGCTTTGCTGGGGTTATTTGGGGAAATAATAAAGTGGCTTTAGTGACAGAGGTCTTACGTGGTAAGCAGACATCTAAAGTGAGTCGTTATTCTCCAGCTGATGGATCGACAGAAGTATTGTATGAACGCAATTTAACCGATGCTTATAAAAATCCAGGAAGCCCGGTTTTGACGAAAAATGCTTTGGGTCGCGAAGTGATTCAATTCACGGATGGTGGTACGAAAATTTTGATGAATAATCCGGTGGGTTCTTCTGATCAAGGGGATCTTCCTTTTATTGCAAAATTTGATTTAGCGACGAAGAAGAATGAGATTATTTGGCGCGCTAAACCGGGTCATTACGAACAAGTAGAAGAAGTGATTGATGCGGATAAACTACTTGTTTTAACTAGAAAGGAATCTCAGACAGAGGTGCCTAACTACTTTATCAAGAACTTATTAAATCCTGCTCAAGATAAGGCTCTGACCCAATTTGAAAATCCTTATCCTAATTTAGTGGGCATCACAAAGGAGAAAATCAAATATAAGCGTGCCGATGGTGTAGACTTAACAGGCGATTTATATCTTCCTAAAGGGTATAACAAAGAGAAAGATGGTCCATTGCCTGTATTGATTTGGGCATATCCACGTGAATTTAATTCCGCTGCTGATGCGGCGCAAATTCGCGGAAGCAAGGATCGATTTACGATGTTAAGCTGGGCTTCACCTATTTACTACGCGACACAAGGTTATGCCATTTTAGATAATGCCGAAATGCCAATTGTGTCTACGGATGCTTCGAAAAAGCCGAATGACAATTTTGTGGATCAATTACGATTAAATGCTTCAGCAGCGATTGATTACTTAGTTTCTTTAGGTGTTGGTGATCGCAAGCGTATGGCCGTGGGTGGTCACAGTTATGGCGCTTTTATGACGGCAAATTTACTTGCTCACACGGATTTATTTAAAGCAGGTATCGCGCGCAGTGGTGCGTACAACCGTACATTGACTCCTTTTGGCTTCCAAAACGAAGATCGTACCTACTGGCAGGCTCCGCAATTGTACTTTGATATGAGTCCATTCAGCTTTGCGGATAAAATCAAAGAACCAATTTTATTAGTTCACGGCGAGCAAGACGATAATACGGGTACATTCCCGATCAACTCAGAGCGTTTGTATGCTGCCTTGAAAGGTAATGGAGGAACGACTCGCTTTGTCTATCTTCCTTACGAGGCGCACAGCTACCGCGGAAAAGAAAACGTATTGCACATGCTTTGGGAGCAATTCCAATGGTTAGAAAAATACGTGAAGTAAGGGAAAAAAAATAATGCAAAAGAGGGCGCCCCGCAGGGGCGCCCTCTTTT
>CANLVU010000101.1 GCA_947494535.1 Cytophagaceae bacterium | reverse complement strand
GTAAAAAGTAAATTAGGAGAAGGAAGTACATTTGAAATCTATTTGCCCTATGTCTAAAACGCCTGAAATTTTAGTTGCTGAGGATGATCCTAATTTGGGATTATTGTTAACGGAATTCTTGAAGAAGAAAGGTTATGCTGTGTCATGGGCCCAGAACGGGGACGAAGCGCTTGATTTATTCGTTAAAGGGGCCTTCGATTTATGCCTTTTAGATGTGATGATGCCTAAGAAAGATGGTTTTTCTTTGGCCAAAGACATCAGAGCAAACCACCAACAAGTACCCATCATTTTCCTGACGGCGAAATCGATGGAGGAAGACACCTTGCATGGATTCAAAGTAGGGGCAGATGATTATTTGACGAAGCCATTCTCCATGGAGGTGTTGGTCGCACGAATGGAGGCCATTCTGCGCAGAAGTCATTCAGATAAGTCAGTGCCTAGTTTAGCTGATGAAATTACCCTAGGCAATTATACGTACATTCCAGGGAAAATGCGTTTAAGCATTGGGGAAACAGAGTTAAAGTTTACACCCAAAGAAAACGAATTAATGAAGCTCTTGTGCGAGAATCTGGGTCGACCGGTGAGTCGCAGTTATGCTTTGAAATTGATTTGGGGGGACGATACGTATTTCAATGCCAGAAGCATGGACGTGTATATGACCAAGCTGCGTAAGATGCTAAAAGAAGACCCTCGCGTCCAGCTTTTGAATCTGCACGGCGAGGGCTTCCGATTGAGTGTAGAAGGACTTTAGTTGATATGTGTAAAGCCCGTGTAAGGAACTAGAACTTCTGGAATTTTGATTCCATCTGGTCCTTGGTTGTTTTCTAAAATAGACGCCACGATGCGTGGTAAGGCCAAAGCCGATCCATTTAACGTATGGCACAAGATCGATTTTCCATCGATTTTCGTTCTTAACTTCAAGCGATTGGCTTGGAAGGTTTCGAAATTACTTACGGAGCTAACCTCTAACCAACGGTTTTGGGCACCTGACCAAGCCTCCATATCGTAGGTTAAAGCCGACGCAAATCCCATATCTCCACCACAAAGACGTAAGACACGGTAGTGCAAGCCAAGCTTTTGAAGTAATCCTTGCACGTGCAAAGACATCTCCTCTAGTGCCGCATACGAGTTTTCAGGCTTGTGTATTTGAACAATCTCAATCTTATCGAATTGATGCAAACGGTTCAAGCCACGTACGTGTGCACCCCAAGAACCAGCTTCGCGGCGGAAACAAGGCGTGTGGCCCACATTTTTAATCGGTAATTCTTTCTCATTGACGATGACATCACGGTATAAATTCGTGATAGGTACCTCAGCGGTAGGAATTAAGAATAAACCTTCTTCTTTCGTTACATACATTTGGCCTTCTTTATCCGGCAATTGTCCTGTCCCAAAACCTGATTCTTCATTAATCAAGATAGGCGGTTGAATCTCATAATAACCCGCTTTGATCGCCTCATCTAAGAAGAAATTAATCAATGCGCGTTGTAAACGAGCCCCTTTCCCCTTGTAAACTGGGAAGCCGGCACCCGTAATTTTATTCCCTAAATCGAAATCGATAATATCGTATTTCTTGATCAAATCCCAGTGTGGTTGCGCATCCGCCGCTAAAACAGGAACGGATCCCCAAGTTAACACCACCTCATTATCATCAGCCGTTTTCCCTTGTGGTACAGAGCTGTGTGGAAGGTTAGGCAAGGTGACTAATAAATCAGTCAATTCTTTTTCTGCTGCTTTGGCAGCTTCTTCCATCTCTTTAATCGATGCTTTTAGCGCTGCAGTCTCTGCGCGCTTGCCTTCGGCTAATTCTTTTTGACCGGATTGCATTAAGGCACCAATCTCTTTTGCTGCCGCATTTGATTTCTCTAAAGCGGATTCAGCTTGCTGCAAAAGTGCCTTGCGTTGATCGTCTTGTGCAAGCAATTTCGCTACGATTTCAGCCGCATTCGCAACATGCTTCTTTTGTAAACCGGCGATCGTGGTTTCTTGATACGCGCGAATAAAGGGTAAGGTTAACATAGCTCGGTTTTTAGAAAAGTCCTTCGTTTAATGCATTTAATGCGTCATTCTTGTGGGAAGCATCCACCAATAAAGAGATATTGTGTTCGGATGCGCCATACGAAATCATTCGAATTGGAATGTTCTTGATGGCGTCTAAAACTTTAATAGCAATGCCTTCTTTGTCCGCCCAGAAATTACCTACGATGCAAATAATTACTTGGTTCATGTCTGGATCCTCCAATTCCGCGAATTCACGCAACTCACTCATAATCGCATCTAAATGCGTTGTTTGGTCGATTGTCACACTCACAGAAACCTCTGATGTGGTGATCATATCAACTGGTGTTTTGTATTTTTCAAACACTTCAAATACGCGCTTCAAGAAGCCGTAGGCATTCAACATACGCGTTGAGTGAATATAAATGGCTGTTATATTATCTTTTGCAGCAATGGCTTTAATCTCTATGTCAGTCGATTTTTCTGAAATCAACGTTCCAAAAGCACTCGGTTCCATCGTGTTTTTCAAACGAACTGGAACGCCTTTTAATTTAGCCGGTGTAATGGTGCTCGGATGAAGAATTTTAGCGCCAAAATAAGCTAATTCAGCCGCCTCAGCGAATGATAGCTCACGGATAGGGAAGGTATTTTTCACAATACGCGGATCGTTATTATGCATCCCGTCGATATCTGTCCAAATCTGAATTTCCTCCGCCTGAATGGCTCCACCGATCAAGGATGCCGTATAATCTGATCCACCACGTTTTAAATTATCTACTTCACCCGCCGGGTTGCGGCAGATAAATCCTTGCGTCACTAAAATTTGTTTGGCTTTTACTGGCGCTAAAATAGCAGCTAATTTTTGTTCGATAAGAGCTAAAACAGGTTCATTATCCTCATCGATGACCATAAAATCTAAAGCTGGCAACAAGGTGGAGCTAACGCCCTCCTCTTGTAAGAAAGCCTCGAAAATTTGGGTGGAAAGTAATTCGCCTAAAGCCACCATTTCCTTTTCCTGCTTTAGGGTATAGGGTGCTGTGGCAATTAATCCATCAATAAAGGCAAATTCCTTCTCAATGATGGCTTGGCCCTTACCTAATCCAGCAGGTGTGGAATATAACTCGGTTAAAAATTGATCGTAATGCGTACGTAATTCTTTCGCCTTCTCTTTTGCCTCCGCTGCGTTTCCCGCATTCAAAGATGCTGAAATAGAAAGCAAGGTATTCGTACTGCCAGAAAGGGCAGAAAGTACAACGATTTTCGGTTGACCATCCTCCGTAATTAGCTGACGGATTGATTTCATTCGCTCTGGTTTTCCGACGGAGGTACCTCCAAATTTCCAAACTTGCATATATTCTTGAATTATATTCCTAACATTTTGATGGCTGTTATGGCCGCCTCATCGCCTTTATTTCCGTGTTTGCCTCCTGCGCGATCCATTGCTTGCTCTTGCGAATTCGGTGTTAATACCCCAAAAATCACGGGCTTGTCAAACTTCAAACTCACATTCGTGATCCCATCTGCCACCGCTTGGCAGATAAAATCGAAGTGCCTTGTTTCGCCCTGAATCACACAACCTAGGCAAATTACTGCATCGATATTCGCTTGTTGCGCCATTTTCTGAGCGCCCAAACTTAATTCAAAGCTGCCGGGCACTTTAGCACTAATGATATTTTCCTCCTTTGCTCCGTATTTTAAAAGCGTATCATAGGCCCCGGTATACAAAGCATGCGTCACCTCCGTGTTCCATTCTGACACCACGATGGCAAAGGTTTTACCCGAAACATCAGGTAAATGGTCTGTCGTAAAGTCGCTTAGGTTTTTAAGTGCTGAAGCCATAGGAGGGGGTTAAAAAAACAAGGGATAAAAGCTCAAGCTCTTATCCCTCATCCTATAATCTGTTCTAAAAATTATTCAGAGATAGAGCTTTCTAAGATCGCTTTGTATTTCTTCGCAGGGATCGATTCAGCCGATTGACCGTATTTCTCTACGATGATGGAATACGTATCTACAGCTTCTTTCGCTTGTTTATTTGTTTCATAAGCGTTCGCTAATTTTAACAAATAGATAGGAGTAAAGAATTTGTTCGGCTTGTGCTCCGCTGCTTTCTTATAGTAATCAATCGCATCGGCGAATGATTTCTTTTCTGAATACGCATCCCCGATTAACGAGTAAGCACGTGCTTGAACTAATAAATCCGAGCTAGAGAAGTTTTTCAATTTCTCGATGGATTGATCAAATTTACCTTGCTTTAACAAGGTAATACCTAAATATAGATCAGCTAAGTTTTGTGTATTTCCACCAAACTCATCCGATACTTTTGCTAAATCTTTCGCTGCAGCCGCTAAAGAATCTGATTCAAAGGCATAAACGGCTTTGTATAACTTCTTTTCGCCTTCTGCGTCTTGCGTAGTGGAGTACCATTGGTATCCGAAATAGGCCGCAACAGCCAGTACTACAACTCCTAGGATCGTTGCAACGCTCGTTTTATTTTTGTCTACTAATTCAGTGACTTTAGAAACTTCTTGTTGAAGCGCTTCTGGGCTCTCAATAATTTCAATCGATTCTACTTTTTCTTTCTTTGCCATAAGGGTCATTAATTCGTTTGGCAGATTGTTATAGGTGCCAAAGGACTGCAAAATTATAAAATCTCTTTCATTTTTATCCATTTAAATGGAATCTTTTGCATTTTATTTTTCAAATTTGGGGTAAATAAACCTATATGTCGTTTAATCGCCTAGACCAACTCCTTAAACTCAATCAGACTTTTGATATTTGTATCATTGGAGGTGGCGCAACAGGTGCTGGTGTGGCTTTAGATGCTACCTTGCGTGGCTATAAAGTGCTCTTAATCGAAAAGGGAGATTTTGCCAGTCAAACTTCTTCTAAGTCGACCAAATTAGTACACGGCGGCGTGCGTTATTTAGAACAAGCATTTCGAAATTTGGATTGGCATCAATTCAAGATGGTTTACAAAGCCTTGCACGAACGCAAGACCTTACTTAAGAATGCCCCCCATTTAGCGCATCCACTTGGTTTACTAACCCCATGTTATACGCACTGGGAACGTTGGTATTACCGAATCGGGATGTGGTTGTATGATAAAATATCGGGTAGCACAAATCTAAAATCAAGCCGTGGGTTGAGCAAGAAAGAGATTCAGGCGGAGTTTCCTTCCATCCAATCCCGCCATTTAAGAGGTGGCGTTTTGTATTTTGATGGGCAATTGAACGACTCGCGCTATGCCTTAGCCATTTTGAAAGAGGCAGAGCGTTTAGGTGCGTGTGTTTTGAATTACGCGCGTTTGGATTCTTTTGAACTAAGTCCTAAGAGTCTAAAAATAAAGAAAGTACTTTTCACTGACCTTCGCTCAGAAACCCCTTATACGATTGCAGTAAAAGCAGTGGTCAATGCAACAGGCCCCTTTACGGACTCCGTTAGAGTACTAGCTAATCCGCGCTTGAAACCTCGAATGAAAGTCAGCCGTGGGGCCCACATCGTTTTGCCTACAGAATTTTGGCAAGGAGATACCGC
>CANLVU010000100.1 GCA_947494535.1 Cytophagaceae bacterium | reverse complement strand
CTTATGCAATGCGTCAATTAAATGGTAACATAAGAGCAGATTTTAGCAATGGCACTACTGCATTTACAAGTGACGATTATGCGATTAGTTTAAATACTTGGGTTCAAATGATTTATGTATGGGATAGAACAAATAGTATGTTATATGTTTATTCGAACGGAGTATTAAAACAATCCAGAGCCATTACAATTTCTGGAGGAATTCGAAACGGCACGACAAATTTATTTATTGGGTCCTATAATGGCGGGGAATATTCGCAGTATTATACTGGACAAATAGGCATTGTAAGACTTTATTCAAAAGCATTGACTGCCGCGGAGGTTTTAAAAAATTTTAATGCAAATAAAATAGTGTATGGTCTATAAAATTCTTTTACTAGTGCTACTCATCGCTAATATTTCCTTTGCCCAAACGGGCATAGGCACGACAACTCCTGCCGTGAAACTGCATGTGAAATCCAATGGACCAATTCTAAGATTAGAAGGGTCTGACCATGCGTACATGGAGTTATATCCTCAGGGATCAAGTACGCGATATGCCTATTTAGGGTATCCAAGTAGTAGTTCTACCACTTTGACATTTATGAATCAATTTTCAACGGGATTACTAGCTTTTGGTACTAATAATACAAGCCGTATGTGGCTAAATTCGGATGGGAAATTAGGCATAGGAACATCCACGCCTGGAACTACTTTACATATTGAAAACACGAACAATTTTGGTTCAGATCCATCCAATACAACAAGTCCTAGTTTATATATTTTGAATACGAACAATGCCTCTACTTCAGCGCATTCAACTGCGACGATTAGGACAGGTGGAAGCGGAGGAGGTAATCCCTATCTTTCTTTTGATATCACCGGAGTAAGAGGTTACTCCATGGGGATAGATAATTCAGATGATAAATTTAAATTCCAAACTAACTGGAATTTTAACAATGGAGGCACGCCTGTTTTAACTATTACTCCAGAAAATAGAGTAGGAATTGGTACCACCTCGCCTGAAGTCCCTCTTCATGTATCTTCCTCCGTAGCGCAATATGTCACTATTTATGGTTTTTTAAATCAAAACACTGCACAAGGTTCTTATGGGGCCTATACGAATGTAAATTATTCTATTCAAACGGACGGAAGAATACGCGCCCCAGAGTTCAATGCCATATCAGATGTTAGAATTAAAAAGGGAATTACCAGTCTGAATACACCGAATCAATTGTCTGATTTAAATAGACTCAGGGTAGTCAATTATGCCTACATCGATCAATTAGCGAATGGCAATAAATCCAAAACAGGATTTATTGCGCAAGAAGTGGAAGTCATAAATGATCATTTTGTGAACCAATCCACCGACTTTATTCCCTCCGTTTTTGCTATGGCAAAATCTGTTATGGTTGAGGAGGATGCATTGAAAATTTCGACAGAAAAGCCTCACGATTTTGCCAAAGGAGATGTAGTTAAATTCTTTGCGGAGGGTAAAAAGGAAGTTATTTCGACAGTTGAATCGATTACTGATTCACAGACTTTCACCGTTAAAGGATGGACTGAAGCAAGAGACAATGTGTTTATCTATGGGAAAAAAATAAGCGATTTCAGAGCGATTGATTTTGACCAAATCACCGCCTTAAGCGTAGGCGCTATTCAAGAATTAAGCAAACAATTGGATAGTCTGAAGCTTGAAAATGAAAAATTGAATAAAGAAATTCAGGCAAAAAATGCTGAATTTGAGAATAGATTGAAAAGATTAGAATCTAAGTTAAAATGAAAAGATTAATCCTCTTTTTCGTATTGGTTTCTGCTGGTTTATATGCCCAAACCGGCATAGGCACCACCACGCCCGATGCCTCCGCAAAACTCGATGTCTCCTCCACGAACAAAGGTTTCCTCCCTCCTCGTATTGCACTAACAGCACTTAATTCCGCAAGTCCAGTGACGAGTCCGGCAACTGGATTGTTAATTTTCAATACGGAAACAGCCGGAAGTATTCCCAATCAAGTAACGCCAGGCTATTATTACTGGGATGGGGTGAACGCAAAATGGGTTCGACTGGAAGATAAGGCAGATAATTTAGGGGACCATACGGCGACAATCAATGTTAAATTAAACGGAAACTACCTGTCTAATGATGGAGGATCGGAAGGTATTCGAGTGGATAATTCGGGAAATGTGGGGATAGGAACTAATACGCCAACTGCAAGACTTAATATTGCGGGGGGTGGCGTTAGAATCGCTTCTGGTATGAATAACACTTCTACTAGGCCTTCCGTGAATACCAGTACCGTTGGAAATTATGAAATAAGAGGCGTTGGTGGAGGGTCCCCACAAATTGATGGACAAGATGACGGATTCTTAAGACTTTCAGCGGGCGGTGGAACAAATGCTATTCAACAATCTTCCATAGATTTATCAGGATTTTCCGCTGGCGTTCCCGATATGAGTAGCAATATAGTCATGCGAACTGCAGGCACAGAGAGAGTAAGAATAGATAATAGTGGAAATGTGAACATTACAGGCAAACTAAATGTCTCAGATGCTGGTGGAGGTGTGGCTGTGAAAGCAGCGGGATTTGTAAATGCAGGGGTGGCTTTGACTTTTGGAAATATTCAAGTGCAAATGATACAATATGGTAATTTGCAAATTAAAACAACCGGTAATAGTTTCACTGGAGTAGCTTCTGCATACACTTCCTTTAATTGGAATAATTTTACTCTTTATTCAGACAGGTCTTTTTCTGTTGATGGAACTTTTAGAAATATTGGAGATGTTGCATGGGGTTTTTATAATGATGGAGATCTGGCGATTTATTATGTAAAGGATGTAGCCAATTCAAGATTTTGGAGAATTACATTAATGGCTGGACCTACCGGAGGTGCCACGAATAACTTCATCTCCATTGAACGTCTTCTGTAATTTTATTAAATTGCACCATGAAACCTACCCTATCCTCTTTCATCGCAATTTTAGTCAGCGTCCTCTACCTCGCCGTCTACTTCATCCCAGACATGGGTGGATCCGATGTGATGGGTGCGCAGTGGTTGTATTCGAGCTCTTTGAGCTTAGGAATTGTGGCCTTTATCGCGCTACGCTATAAAGTATACGAGGAGGCCATTTCACATGTACTTTCGTATAAGTTTACGTGGGTTTTTTCGCTGTTGGTTTTTTGGGCAATAGGCTCGTATTTCTATGCGATTAATCCGACTGAGACACTGGTGACTTTAGCCCGATTGATCACCACCTATTTCGTCTTTTTGAATCTCTCGATTCTGTATTATAACCAAGACCGCACGTTTCTTTTTACGGGAATTGCGTATGGCATTACGGCGTATTTATTTTTCGATTCCATTTATGTGTTGAAAACTTTCTCGGCTAATCTGCGAACGATGGAGTTAGATGCGGCGATATTAGGCTTGAACAAATACCACGGGAATAAGAATGTGACAGCGGCAACACTTTTGATTCTGATTCCGTTTGCGATTTATGTGATTATGTCTGCCAAATGGCTGGGCAAAATCGCCGGTATCATCACCCTTTCCATGGGCGTGTTTGCGCTCTTTTTAATGAACACGCGTTCCACCTATGTGGGCTTTGCATTGATCATAGTCTTGTTTTTTGTGGGACTCATTTGGAAGCAAAAATCCGCTTTAAAACCGGCGCTTCTTTTTGTTTTACTTCCTGCTATTATTGCGATCTTCGCTGCCAACATGCGTCTGAAATTAGCGGTGGCGGGGCAAGAGAATCAGGGTAGCTATGGTTCGGTGGAGAAGCGAATTGCAGACATTAATGTAGCTAGTGAACAGGGCGCACGGATTCACCTCTGGGGAACAGCCATAGATTACGCAGCGCACAATCCCCTTATAGGAGCGGGTTATGGCAACTGGAAATTAGCCTCCATTCCCTACGAGCGCGAGCTCGCGAATGAGTTATTTGTTCCCTACCACGCACACAATGATTTCCTCGAGATGTTCGCGGATTTGGGTTTGATAGGGGGTCTTTGTTTCGCTGGATTATTCCTGCTGTTGCTCTTTTATACGCTACAGTTTTTAAACCAAAAGCGTGGCGACGAGCTCATGGTCATCATCGCTTTTTTAGTTGTTACTTGCTACGGCGTGGATGCGCTTTTAAACTTCCCGGCTGAGCGCACGGCGATGCAGACGATGCTGTCGCTAGCGGCGGCTTTGGTATTGATTCCTTTGGACAAAACCTCCTTTAACTTCCGCGCCTTACCCATCGCCTACCTTGTTACAGGCTTCGCCTTATTAGCTCCATCCATTTACATCGCGAACGAAACGTTTGAGTCCTTAAAGATCCAAAAATTCGTGATGGGCGAAGTGAACTCAGATCCGAAGATGGCTACCATCGATGTAGAAAAGCTACCAGATATTCCGAATCTTTCGTCGTCTACCTTACCTATGAAGGCGATGATGGCGCGGTACTATATCCGCGATAAACGTTTTGATGATGCACTTCGGGTGCTGAAGGAAAGCGAAAACGATAATCCGTTCTTGCATTATAACGACTTTTTGCGGACGTCTATTTATGCATCATTGAATAAAATGGACTCGGCTCATTTCTACGCTAAACGTGCATTTAATGCCTGGCCGAGAGCGTCCAGTTATTATAAGAATATGATTTTCACTTCGGCGAAATTGAAGGATACAAATGAGATTAAGCGTGCGCTTCAGGTTTCTTTAGATGCAAAAAATGACATCGCCATTACTTGGAATCAGTACCTATTAGGGATGTTTGAGGTGAAAAAGGGTACCGATAAAAACATGCTCGCCACCCTAAATAGGACGCTGAAGAGGTTTCCGGCTGACACAGCTATCTTGAATCCTACGCGCGTTATGTTGATGGGAGGAAGTAGTTCATTACAGAGTTTAACGGCAAAAGGGAATGCACTTTTCGTTCAAGGGAAATACGCTCAGGCGGCTAAGGCTTACATTGATTTAGCGCAGTTAGATCCAGGCAATTTCACGCACTTAGAAAATGCAGGAATCTGTTATTATGCGGGGCGAATGTTTGCAGAAAGTTTGATCTATTTTGCCAAATCCGAACAACACCCCGGAAATAATACCGGTAAATCAGCGTACTTTGGCGGCATGTCTCAATTATCACTGGGCAAAAAACCAGAGGCTTGTGCTAGTTTTCAGCGCGCTCAATTAAAATCATATCCTGATGCTGCTGCGGCGATCGCACAAAATTGTAAATAAAAGAAAATGAAAAAATTACTACTAGGGGTTCTATTAATAAGCGGCACCTTGTTTGGCCAAGAAAGCGAAAAGTCATTTGGCATGCTAGGCGGCGTGACTGACTTGTGGACTGTTGACCGTTCCACGAACACAAACGAATTCAGATCGCTGACGAACTTGGGTTTTCAATACTCCTTACGCAAATCAACTAAATGGGATTTAGCCTTTACAGGCTTAGCGGGGTTTAAAGGGGGATCCACCTGGGACAGTAAATTTTTAACCGGTTCTGCCGCTTTACGCTCCTTTGTATTGAATCCAAACAAAAAGCACAAGGTCAATCCCTTTTACCAAGTAG
>CANLVU010000099.1 GCA_947494535.1 Cytophagaceae bacterium | reverse complement strand
TCGAGCATGACTCCTACAATCGTGGAGGAAAATGGTAAATTAAAGATGGTGGTGGGCACTCCAGGTGGTTCTACTATTATTACCAGCGTCTTTCAAGTGGTCTTAAATACCTTGGAAATGGGAATGAATATGCAGCAAGCGGTAGAATATCCTCGTTTTCACCACCAATGGCTTCCTGAAAAGATTACAGCTGAACCAACCCGTTTTTCTGAAGAGCAGCAAGGTCGATTAAAAGCGAAAGGATACACTTTTGCGCCTGTTTCTGGTATTGGACTCGTAGAAGGTATTTTAGTATTACCTAATGGGAACCTACAAGGTGGTGCAGATTCCCGTGGTGATGATACCGTGTCTGCCTATTGAAATAAGGTAGCTACAAAATAGGCGGCAGCGGCAGCAGCAGCACCAATGGAAGTTACTTTTAATGATCCGATAATCGGATTTTGACCGGTTACTTTACTCTTAAAGTAGCCAAAGACCAATAAAGCTAAAATGGTTACTTCAGCTGAATAAATTAAACCATCCTGTGGTTTTTCCACATAGAAATAGGGCATTAGTGGAATGAAACCACCAATTATATAAGATATACCGATGGTTAAGGCAGAGTTTCTGGCACGGTTTGGGTTAGGACGTTCCAATCCTAATTCGAAGCGCATCATGAAGTCGACCCATTTATCTTTGTCCTTTGAAATGCATTCAACGACAATTTCTTGCGCCTCAGGGCTCAAACCATAATCTTCGAATACATCTCTGATTTCTTGTTTTTCTCTTTCTGGTACACGTTCTACTTCTTCGTATTCGCGTTTCAGTTCTGACTCGTAGTGCTCTTGTTCCGTTTGGCCAGCTAAAAAACCTCCTAAACCCATGGCAATGGATCCTGCAACGATTTCAGCTACACCAGCCGTTGTTACGATGCTCGCAGAAGCGACAGCTCCAGAAAGTCCCGCAGCTAAGGCAAATGGAACTGTTAACCCATCTGACATCCCGATAACGACGTCCGTAATAAAGTCGGAACTTTTTAAATGTTTTTCGTGGAGATGATGATCGTGTGAATTCATATTATCGGATGCCATGCATCATTCTTTTAAGTGGACCATTGGCTAGGCCAAACAAAATTACAGAGGCAATTCCGGCCATAATTACAAAAACAATGAAAAAATCATAGAGATTTTTGATCTCGAAGCCTAAGAAACTCGGGAAGACGGTTTGCCCTACTACAGCAGTTGCTGGAGGTAAAAGAGCTCCTAAAGTCCCTGCTAATGCATAGCCAGCTGCATTGGCTAAAAACCAAACGCCCATTAATAAGGAGGAGAAGCGCTTAGGAGCTAATTTTGAAACTAATGATAAGCCAATTGGAGAAAGACAAAGTTCTCCCATCGTGTGAAATAAATACATGATGAATAACCAAATGACTCCTAATTTTTCATTGCCTAAATCTTTTACCTTCATGGCGATAATCAAATAGCCAACAGCTAAAAGCAATAGACCAATGGCTTGTTTTCCAGGCGAATTAGGCTCTATCCCTCTTTTAGATAGTCGAATCCAAATCCAAGAGAAAGGGAAGGCTAACAAGATGATAAAGAAGGAATTCGCATTTTGTACAGAACTAGGTGGTAGCATAATCCCAAAGAAATTCAGGTCCGTCTGTTGATCCGCAATAAAAGTCAGAGAGGATCCTGCTTGCTCATAAGCCGCCCAAAAGAAAATAACAAAGAAGGCTACAAAATACATCACCCAAATTCGATCTCTTTCAATTTTAGTTAAGGTTTTATCTCTAAGAATTAAAAAAGCTAAACTGATGCCCGCTGAATAAATGACCGGATAAATCCAGTCTTTGATGGGATTAGCCACTTCAGTGATGAATAAATAATGAAATCCGATGATTAAACCGATAAATAAAGCACTTGAGATCACAATGGACTGAGTTGAGAATTCTGCCTTTTCAGTCTCGGCATCATCTTGCTGGCTTTCGCTAAACGTAGGAGCTAAACCAATTTCACTCCCATCTGGAGCCTTCAAATACACGCTTTTTAACAAAATGAATAAAACACTTCCGATTAACATCGCTCCTCCTGCCGCTAAAAAGCCCCATTTGAACGCTTCAATAACGCGAACACCATCTACTTTTACGTCACCTAACCAAGGGCAAATGAGCATTCCTAACATGGCTCCCGTATTAATACCCATATAAAAGATGGTAAAGGCGGCATCAAGGCGGCTATCCCCTTTTTTATATAACTGACCCACCATCGAGGAAATATTCGGTTTGAAGAAGCCGTTTCCTAAAATCAAGAATAATAAACCACCCCACATTAAATTGGTAGCTAGCGCAACATCTAAGGTAAATGAACTGGCTGAACCAAATAATAATAGCTGCCCTATGGCCATCGCAAAACCACCACCAATAATACTATTTCGATTTCCGATGTACCGATCTGAAACATAACCTCCTAGCATAGGAGTAAGATAACTGAGTCCTAAGAAGCCCCCATATAAGATAGCAGCCTCGTCTTGTTTAAATGAAAGTGCGCTTACTAAAAAGAGAGATAAGATGGCGCGCATTCCATAAAAATTGAAACGCTCCCACATTTCTGTGGAGTAAAGAAAATATAGACCTTTAGGATGAGAAGTGCTATTTGATGACATATAGGTTTGGTTAATTTTTGATGACAAGATACAAGAATGTAATTTAATTTCGAGATAGATGTGAAACCTTTTTTGTAATATTGTCAATTCATTTCGTTTAACATCCTATGGGCAAAACAATCGCGATTGCAAATCAAAAAGGGGGAGTAGGGAAAACAACGACGGCTATTAATTTAGCTGCCAGTTTAGCTGCTTTTGAGTTCAAAACCTTATTGATCGATGCGGATCCACAGGCGAATTCCACTTCTGGGTTAGGGTTTAATCCGAAAGAAGTGAAAAATAGTATCTATGAGTGTATGGTAGGGCTTTCTAGTGTTCAGGAAAGCATTTTGCCTACCGAGATTCCCTATTTAGATATCATTCCATCTCACATCGATTTAGTAGGTGCAGAGATAGAGATGATCAATTTAAATAACCGGGAACAGAAGATGAAAGAAGCCCTTGAAGCGGTTAAGGATCAATATGATTTTATTATCATGGACTGTTCCCCGTCTTTGGGATTAATCACTATAAATAGTCTTACAGCTGCTGATTCGGTCATTATTCCAGTACAGTGTGAATATTATGCGCTGGAGGGTTTAGGTAAATTATTAAATACCATTAAGATTATTCAATCGCGGTTAAACACCTCCTTAGTTATTGAAGGAATATTGCTGACGATGTATGATTTGCGTTTGCGCTTATCGAATCAGGTGGTAAATGAAGTGAATTCTCATTTTAAGAATATGGTTTTTGAGACGATTATTCCTCGGAATATTCGGTTATCAGAATCGCCTAGTTTTGGTGTTCCTGCCATTTTACATGATGCAGACAGTAAAGGGGCAATTAGTTATTTAAATTTAGCTAAAGAAATTATTCGCAAGAATGGTTTACTTGTGACTATCTAGTTTAGACATATGAGTGCAAAGCAAGAAAACGCAAAGAAAAGAACGGGTTTAGGACGTGGTTTAGGTGCCTTATTAGAGGATTCTGATGGAGGTGGCTTGCAAGCACGCCATCCTTCTGATTTTGCAGGAAGTCTCGAAGGGATGAATTTGATGGATGAGATTGCGTTGGAATTAATCGAAACCAATCCATTTCAGCCTCGCGAGTATTTTGCGCCAGAGGCTTTACAAGAATTAGCAGAATCTATTCGTGTTCAAGGTATCATTCAGCCTATTACGGTTCGTAAGGTTTCTGCCAAAAAATACCAATTAATCTCCGGTGAACGTCGTTATCAAGCGTCTAAACTAGCTGGTCTAAAGACTATTCCGGCCTATGTTCGGACGGCTAATGATCAGCAGATGATCGAGATGGCTTTGATTGAGAACATTCAACGGGAGAATTTAAATGCCATTGAAATTGCACTTTCTTATAAGCGATTAATGGAGGAATGTGATTTAAAGCAAGAAGATTTAGGAGCTCGCGTAGGAAAGAACCGTTCGACGGTGACGAATTACATGCGTTTGCTAAAATTACCGCCGAATATTCAAATAGCCATTCGGGACAATAAATTATCGATGGGACACGCTCGTTGCTTGGTTTCATTAGAGGATACGGTTTTGCAAAATACGTTATTCCTAAAAGCCATCGCTGAAGATTGGTCCGTTCGTCGACTTGAAGATGCGGTTCGCCAATCTGGAAACATGGATACGCCTAACTTAGGGTCGGCTACCATTAAAGTTTCTGCGCACGAATTGCAGGCTTGGCAAGCGACACTGAAATCATTTTTTAAAGCTCCTGTAGCTTTAAAAATAAATGATAAAGGAGAAGGGGAGATCAAGTTAAGTTTTAAATCGAAAGAGGAGTTATTAACCATTCTTAACAAAGTTCAATAATGTACTTTAGGTACCTCCTATTAGTTTTGCTTTTGCCATTAAGTTTACATTCTAAGGATGCAAAGGATACGGTTCAAGTAAAGCCCCTGGTGAAACCTTTCAAAATCATTCCGCGACAAGCCACGCTTAAGTCCTTAATGATTCCCGGTTGGGGCCAATTGTATAATAGGCAGTATTGGAAGTTACCTTTAGTGGCTGGGGCTTTTGCTACGTTGGGAGTGATTGCGAATTACAATAATGTTCGCTACACTAAATACAGGGATTTTTATTACCAAGTTTCTCCCCGCGTAGAAGATCCGTCATATAAACCGCCTACTACGGTATCAGTTCCATATGAGGATGGAACAATTAGGGACTTAGATATCAATCAGCTAAAGCGATTGACAGATGGGTTTAGAAGAAATAGGGATTATACTTACATTGGTATGGTTTTGGCCTGGACTTTTAATGTGGTGGATGCGAATGTGAGTGCTCATTTGAAAACGTTTGATGTCTCAGATGATATTAGTTTAAAGGTGAAACCGACGGTAGATTACCAGCCTTTTTCCCAAAGTTTGGTATCCGGCATTACCTTATCATTTAATTTTAAATAAGGATGAAAATAGTTTTAATTGGTTATGGTAAAATGGGCAAGGAGATCGAACGCTTAGCGTTAGGTCGCGGCCATGAAATCGTAGCTAAAATAGATGTAGAGAATCAAGCTGATTTGCAGGTTTTAACCTCTGCTGAGGCTGATGTAGCGATTGAATTCTCTAATCCAGCATCTGCTTACTCGAATATTCTAACGTGTATAAATAAGCAAATTCCGGTAGTTTGTGGTACGACAGGTTGGTTAGAGAAGAAGGCTGAGATAGAGGCATTAACGAAAGAGAAGAATTCCACCTTCTTTTATGCGTCCAATTATTCGATAGGAGTGAATTTGTTTTTCCGTTTGAATAAGATGCTAGCGCAATTGATGTCGCCGCACGTGCAATACGATATTTATACGAATGAGATACATCATTTAGAGAAGAAAGATTCGCCAAGTGGAACGGCAATAACCATTGCTGAAGGCATTATTGATACCTTTGCGACCAAAGATAAGTGGGTGAATAATGAGATA
>CANLVU010000098.1 GCA_947494535.1 Cytophagaceae bacterium | reverse complement strand
GTGAATGGTGCTGATTACAAGCAATTGTCTGATTTGCGCGCTTCGGACGTCTTATTAGGTGAGAATTCATCTTATACGGTGCAAAGAGGAGACCAAACTTTGGAGATCAAAATCCCATCGAATTTCATCGAAAAATTAAGCGATAAGAAAGCGGGTTTTATTGAACCAGTGGCAGCATTCAAAGTAGCAGAAGTGGCTGCGCCGGAAGAGCCAGGTTTCTTCGACAAATTTTCCGCAGCTAAGCCAGCGGAATTGTTGCCAGCTTTTGCTGCAGGATTAAAGAAAGGTGATGTGATCACTTCCGTGAACACAAGCCCGGTTCGTTTCTACCACGAGGTAAAAGAATTATTGGCTAAGGAGGCTGGAAAGCCTATTCGCCTAGGTATTTTACGCGGAGGCGTGGCAGATACCTTGTCTATGCAGGTTGCCTCATCAGGTCAAATCGGATTTATTCCGGAGATGTTGATTCAGGTAACCCGCGAGGATTATTCATTTGCTGAGGCAGCAAGTATCGGAACCGGTCGCGCTTTCTCTGTGATCACGGATAATGTCAAAGGTTTCAAGAAAATCGCTTCAGGGGATGTTTCGGCATCGAAAGCATTGAGTGGTCCTATTGGTATCGCCCAAATGTTTGGCGGCGTATGGGATTGGAATCGATTCTGGATGTTAACAGGTTTGTTATCCATGGCTTTGGCCTTCATGAATATCTTGCCTATTCCAGCTTTGGATGGGGGTCATGCGATTTTCTTACTTTATGAAATGGTGACTGGAAAACCAGCCTCTGAAAAGGTGTTGGAAAAAGCGCAGCAGGTGGGCATGATTATCTTGCTAGCCTTAATGGCCTATACTTTTGGAAACGATATCTTTAAAGCCTTTTTCTAATTGAAAGGGCTGGTTTTATTTTTAGGCCTCTTGTTCCCTGATTTGCACCCGTTTCATAGTTCGGTGACAGAGATGACCTATAATAGTAAGGACCAAAGCTGGGAAATTAGCATTCGTCTTTTTCAGGATGATCTCGAGCAAACCATGAGCTCGAACTTGGGTAAGAAATTTCGAATGATTCCGGGAGATGAAGCCTCTGAAAAAGCGTTAGAAACCTATGTGCGCAAACACGTTGGATTTAGAACGGGAAAGCAAATTTCTACCCCTTATCGCTGGCTAGGCACAGAGCAACAACAAGACGTGATTTGGGTGTATATTGAAATTCCTACCTCGTCTGACTTAACCGGATCCTATCTCGAGAACTCGTTATTTTTAGATGAGTTTGAAGACCAAACAAACCTTGTTTCCTGGTCTTTTCAGGGCCAAAAGAAGTCCTATCTTTTCCGTAAAACTCAGGAGGTTCAACAATTATCAAGATAATCATACTGCCATCTTGTCGTTTGGCATAAAAATTGATTAATATCGTCTGCTCATTGAGGAGCAGAATTTAAAAATGTGGTATGAATAATCCAAATGACCTTTTTAAGCATTTACAGCTTTCTGAGATGTCTGATTTTGAAAATATAGAATTGATCCCCATCGGGTCAGAAGGGATGGACAATGATGACAAAATGGGCGTTTTGTCAGACCAATTGCCTATTCTACCCATTCGCAATATTGTCTTGTTTCCTGGGATGGTGATTCCGATTACGGTCTCTCGCCAAAAATCTGTTCGCCTCGTGAAGAAAGCCTACAAAGGCGATCGGACAATCGGTGTTTTAGTGCAAGCCAATAACTCGAAAGAGGAGCCCACGCCAGATGATCTGTATAAAATCGGAACAGTGGCGCACATTGTGAAAATGTTCGTATTGCCAGGCGGTAATACGACGATTATCGTGCAAGGCCGCAAGCGCTTTGAAGTTAGTGAATACATCAAAACGGAACCGAATCTAGTAGCGCGAGTTTCCTATATAGAAGACACCTTCCCTAAGAAGTTAAACAAAGAAAATAAAGCACTCGTTTCTACGCTGAAAGAGTGCGCTTTGAAGATATTAAATCTGAATCCTGAGATTCCACGCGAGGCGCAAATTGCCTTGGATAACATCGAATCTTCTGCATTTTTAGTCCACTTCCTTTCCTCGAATATTAATGCGGAATTGAAGGAAAAACAAGCTTTGTTAGAGACTTTGGATGGAATCGAACAAGCTACTCATTTGCTGGAGCACATGTTGAAAGACATTCAGCATTTAGAGTTGAAGCGCGAGATTCAGAGTAAGGCTTCTAGTGATATTGACCAGCAACAACGCGATTATTACATTCGACAGCAGATTAAAGTCTTGCAGGAGGAATTAGGCGTAGAAAGTCCAGAGCAAGAATTGGACGGTTTACGCGCGAAAGGAGCTAAGAAGAAGTGGTCGAAAGAGGTAAATGATTTCTTCCAAAAAGAACTAACAAAACTACAACGCACGAACTCCATGTCCGGGGAATACCCGATGTTGATGAATTACGTGGAATTGATCGCGGATTTACCTTGGGGTGAATTCACGAAAGATAATTTTGATCTAGTGAAAGCGAAGAAGGTGTTGGATGCCGATCATTTTGGACTGGAAAAAGTAAAAGAACGCATCATCGAATACCTAGCGGTATTGAAGATGAAAGGGGATATGAAGGCGCCAATTTTGTGTCTTTATGGCCCTCCGGGTGTAGGTAAGACGTCATTAGGGCGTTCGATTGCGAAAGCTTTAGGACGAAAATACGTGCGCATGGCCTTGGGTGGTCTGCGGGACGAGGCCGAAATCAGAGGTCATAGAAAAACCTATGTGGGCGCTATGCCAGGCAAGGTGATTCAAAGCATCAAAAAAGCAGGCTCATCTAATCCCGTTTTCATCTTAGATGAGATCGATAAAGTAGGTTCTGACCACCGCGGAGATCCGTCATCAGCCTTATTAGAGGTCTTAGACCCAGAACAAAACAGTGGTTTCATGGATAATTACTTGGAGTGTGATTACGATCTATCTCGAGTAATGTTCATCGCGACAGCCAATAATTTAGATACCATTCATCCCGCTTTGCGCGACCGGATGGAGATTATCGAGGTAAGTGGTTACACCATGGAGGAGAAAGTCCAAATCGCGAAAAAACATTTGCTACCCAAGCAAAAGAAAGAGCACGGACTAGAGAAGGCGGAATTTTCGATCAATGATGGAGCGATCCAAAAAGTAATCGAAGGCTATACCCGCGAATCCGGCGTTCGTAAATTAGAACAAGAGATCGGTCGCGTGGTGCGTAAGATTACGAAATCGATCGCGATGGATCAGGAATATCCGCATAAAATTACAGCGACAGATGTGGTGAAATTATTGGGTCAAGAGCACTTCGATAAAGACACCTACGAGAATAATGAGTACGCTGGTGTCGTAACTGGCTTGGCCTGGACACCCGTAGGAGGAGATATTCTGTTTATCGAAACCTTACTGAATCGTGGAAAAGGTGTTTTAACACTTTCTGGCCAATTAGGCGATGTAATGAAGGAGTCAGCGATGGCGGCTTTGAGTTTCTTGAAGGCGCATTCAGATGAATACGGAATTGATTACCGTATTTTTGACCAATACAATTTACACATTCACGTTCCGGCGGGAGCCGTGCCTAAAGATGGTCCATCCGCGGGTATTACCATGTTAACCGCGATTGCCTCTGCCTTAACGCAGCGCAAAGTGAAATCTAAATTAGCGATGACAGGGGAGATTACACTGCGTGGTAAAGTATTGCCGGTAGGAGGAATTAAGGAGAAGATTTTAGCGGCTAAAAGAGCGGGGATCAAAGAGATTATCATGTGTTCGAAGAACCGCAAAGATGTGGAGGAGATCGAAGCACTCTATATTTCTGACTTGAGTTTCCACTACGTAGACGATGCGAAAGAAGTGTTAGCCTTGGCTTTATTAAAAGAACAGGTAAAAAGTCCGGTGAAGTTTGTCTTTCAGGCAGAGCCGATAGCAAGTTCGTCTGCCGTGGTATAGTGAATTTCGCCCATTTCTAGGCTGAATTGAATGATGCGCAAAGCCTCATTTGAAGCCAAAGGGCGGAGGCATTCTACTAGATCTTGAACGGACAAGGGCCCGTTTTTCAAATAAGTTAGAATCAATTTACGTTCTGCTTCGAGGCCTTCGGGGATATTCTTCCCGGAGGCTTCTTTTTTTCGTTGCAAACAATGGTCGCATACCCCGCATGACGTCTTTAACGACTCCCCAAAATACGAGGTAATCAAAAGCGTTCTGCATGCCTCCGGATGTTTCACATAGTGAATCATCGCATCAATCTTTTTCTTCGACCGTTCCTTCTTTCTTAGGTATTCAGACCAGATGATGGGTAGGTTTTCAATGTTCGCCCGGGGCGCCAAAAAGACCAATTTCGGCAGGCCATTTTGTTTGTCGTATTCGATCAGCTCGAACTTTTCCAACAAGGCCAAATTGCGTTCCACCTCTGCGGGAGGAATCTTTATTTGATGAGCGAAGTCCGCTTCAGATATGCTGACGAATTGGGTGTACAGATTACCCCCATAAATGCGAAGTAGCCCTTTTAGGAAGGATTCGAATTTCTCGTTTCTAATTTGAAAGTCGTACAGCTCGGTGGAGCTGACGATGAAGCGAATTTTGGAGGGATTTTGAAAGGCCTCATTCAATAAAATTAAACCCTCGGCTTCTAAGGTCTTTAAGGCAAAATAGGTTTGCGAGCTAGGCAAGTTGAAACGCTTGCACAAGTCCATCCAGTCAAAATCGTAGCTCTGTAATTCGCCACTTCCCTCCGCTACTTGCAGATAATTCGAAACCGCCTGATAGGTTCTTTTGATTGTTTCTATCGTTGGAAATGACTTTTCCCATTGGGCCGTTAAATCTAGAATGTCTTTTTCCTCATATAATATCGCAGCATAGGCCTTTTTTTCATCACGACCTGCACGTCCAGCTTCTTGGTAATAGGCCTCGATGGTGTCTGGTAAGTCCAGATGGACTACTAGGCGAACGTCTGGTTTGTCAATTCCCATCCCAAAAGCATTGGTAGCCACGATGCAATCAATTTTGCCTTCGATCCAGTCTTTTTGCCTTGAACTTCTGACCTCTGATGGCAAACCGGCGTGGTAAAAAGTGCTAGATAAACCGGCTTTAGATAACAGATCTGAAATCTCTTGGGTTCGCCGGCGATTCCGCACATACACGATCGAAGAACCGGGAACCCGCTGCAACATGGTGCACAATTTTTGGTCTTTATCGGACTCGTACAGCACAGAATAGGAGAGGTTTGAACGGCTGAAACTTTTTTGGAATACAGCTGCATTCTTGAATTGCAGCTTTTCCTGAATTTCTTGTTTTACTTCCTCGTTCGCGGAGGCCGTCAAAGCGATGCAAGGAACGCTCGGAATCAAGGCGCGAAAGGCAGAAATCTCTAAATAAGGCGGTCTGAAATCATGACCCCACTGCGAAATACAGTGGGCTTCGTCTACAACCAACAGGCTGATGTTCATCTGTTTCGCACGTTCAATGAATAAATCTGTTTTTATTCGTTCGGGAGAAACATAGAGAAATTTTGTATTGCCGTAAATGCAATTGTCTAATAAGATATCGATTTGTCGTTTGCGGAGGCCGGAAAAAAGGGCCGTCGCCGGAATGCCTCGATGGTTTAATTGTGCCACCTGGTCTTGCATCAAAGC
>CANLVU010000097.1 GCA_947494535.1 Cytophagaceae bacterium | reverse complement strand
GGAAGGCTTTTTTAGACGCTTGAATTGTACTTGGGATGGGAATCGAACCCACACGAGCGTTACGGCTCACGGGATTTTAAGTCCCGCGTGTCTACCAGTTCCACCACCCAAGCGTCCTAGTAAAACTAAAAGCACCGATGGTGCTTTTTCGTTTCGAGCGAAAGACGGGGTTCGAACCCGCGACCTCGACCTTGGCAAGGTCGCGCTCTACCAGCTGAGCTACTTTCGCGTTTTGTGGATGCAAAAATACGGCCTCACTTTGAATTATGCAAGTAGAAATAAAATTTTAGTGAAAATATTCTCTAAATTTATGCTTTCGAAAAAATTATGAGCATCAACAAACTCGACCAAACAGACCATAAATTACTGGAGATTCTTCAGCAAAATGCGAAGATCACAAACGCCCAATTATCTAAAGAAATTGGACTTTCTCCTGCTCCTACTTTAGAGCGTGTGAAGAAATTAGAGACTTTGGGAATTATCCAAAGCTATCACGCTCAAGTGGATAGAGAAAAAGTGGGCTTGGGAGTGAGTACTTTTGTTACCGTGACTTTGACTGGCCATAAAAAGCAAGTGACAGAGTCTTTCGTGAAACAAGTGAACCAAATTCCAGAGGTAATCGAGTGCCACCATGTGACGGGTTCTGGCGATTTTATGTTGAAAATAATTTCCAAAGATATTTCCACTTATCAGAAACTAATGCTCGAAAAAATCAACGAAATTGAAGAAGTGGCTTCCACTTCGACGATGGTGATCCTTTCTTCATTCAAAGAAAGTAAGGTATTGCCTATCCCTTGACGTTACGTTTAGCGTATTACGCAACATTAGAGTCTGTGCATAAATTGCGGGATCATCCGGTTTTTCCAAGCCGTAAAGGTCCCCGCTTGAATTTCCTTACGCGCCTCGCCCACCATCCAAAGATAGAAACGCAGGTTACAAACACTCGCAATCATCGCGCCGAGCATCTCCTCGCAACGCACTAAGTGACGTAAATAAGATTTCGTGTATTGACCGTGTACTTCATTCACGAAATGAGGATCAACCACGGAGAAGTCTGATTCCCATTTCTTATTCTTGATATTGATAATCCCTTGCGTCGTAAAAATCATCCCATTTCGGGCATTACGCGTAGGCATCACACAATCGAACATGTCGATTCCGAGTGCTATTCCTTCCAAAATATTCGCAGGCGTTCCCACGCCCATCAAGTAACGCGGCTTGTCTTTAGGCAAAATATCCGTCACCTCATCCGCCATCGCGTACATATCTTCTACTGGCTCACCCACTGATAAGCCTCCTATGGCGTTTCCGAAAGCCCCTTTAGATGCGATGTATTCCGCAGACACCTTACGTAAATCGGAGTAAACACTTCCCTGCACAATGGGAAATAAGGTCTGATTATAGCCGTACTTAGGATCCGTTTCATCAAAACGGGTGATGCAACGATCTAGCCAGCGGTGCGTCATATCCATCGATTTGCGCGCATATTCGTAGGTGCACGGATACGGCGTGCATTCATCGAATGCCATGATAATATCCGCCCCTATCGTGCGCTGAATATCCATCACCCCTTCCGGCGTGAAATAGTGGATACTTCCGTCAATATGTGATTTGAATTTGACCCCCTCCTCCTGAATTTTTCTTCCGGTTCCTGCCAAAGAGTACACTTGGTAGCCTCCCGAGTCGGTTAAAATAGGTCCCTGCCAGCCATTGAATTTATGCAATCCCCCCGCCTTTTCTATTACTTCTAAACCTGGACGCAAGTACAAATGATAGGTATTCCCTAGGATAATTTGAGCCTTAATGGGATCAGTTAATTCTGAAATATGAACGCCTTTAACGGTCCCCGCAGTGCCCACAGGCATAAAAATGGGCGTTTGAATAGTCCCGTGATCTGTGGTTATTTCCCCAGCGCGCGCCTTCGAGCTAGGATCCGTGTGGCTTATGTCAAATTTCATGCTGCAAAGCTAAATATAAAGCACAAAGAATAAAGCACAAAGAATAGATATTGATTGAATTTCGTCGTCCTTCGGACTATGTCAAAAACATTTAACGAATCGTTGCGAAGCAACAACCTTCTTTGTGCTTTTTGCTTTGTTCTTTGTGCTTTAAAACAGATAATAGATTATAGAGTAAAGAGCAGAGATATTTAAAAACATCCCACAACTCTAATCTACAATCTCTTATCTATACTCTCTACTCTACTATCTCTAATCTGGCGAAAGCCGCTTTAATTTACTTTCATAATGCCATTCATAATCCTCCAGTGCCCCGGGAACGTACACAAGAACGGATAATTACCTGGAACGCTAGGCGCTTTAAAGACCACTTTCACCCGGCCATCTGATTCCACTAAGGGCGTGTAGGCTAACACTTCTGGCATCGCAGGAATGTAGTTTTTCGCTGCACCATCTGCCGCCGTAATCATTTTGTCTGCTGCTAAACCGATTTTTTCTTGGCTTCCTAAAGCGCCTAAAACCCAGTTATGCTGCATCGCATCGACGTTTTCAAAGATCAATTCGACCGTAGCTCCGGCTGGCACCGTGAATTCCGCCGGGCTGTATTTCATCGCTTCTTTGATCGTCATAATGGTGCGTTTGACAACGACTCCCTTAACCTCAGCTGAAGGTATTTCTACTTTCCAAAGACCGGCCAACCGCTCATACGCCTCCACATCCTGCGGACGTAATTGCTTGCCTAAGCCTTTGAAGAAATTCACATTTTCAGCCGATAATTCTGCCACACGTTTCGCATTCCAGGTAGCTGAAGCACCTTTCAAAGCGGCACCCATGGTAGGGCTGGCCACTTGTTTGATCGAACGCAATAGAGCGACGATATCATTCGCTGAATCATCTGAAGTCATTCCGCGGAACGATTTCTCTACGATGTAAGAACCTAAATCGGCAGGTAAGGAAACCACGATCGGTTGTCTGAAGATATTGTTGTTGCGATTCGATTCGCCTAATACGGCTTTCGTATCTAAGGCAATTTCCATCACGTAATTTCCTGCTTCGTCTGCTGTCCAGCCTAAGTTTCCTGTCCAAGGGCCGTTGTTATTTTTCACGACGGAAACTGTTTCGCCCGGAGCCGCTCCGTCTGTAAACGTGTAGGATTCCAAATCTGAACGACGACCCATGCCTTCGATTTTGACGGTTAAAGGAAGTGGGGTGCCTTTGGGCAAGGCTTTGTCGCCTCTGTTTTTCACGCGGATCACGAAACTAGCGCCTTCACGTAAGCGGAAGTTTCCGCCTTTAATCTGCACTTCTTCCACGACTAAGTCGAGGCCTGATTCGGTTCCTGCTGTGGATGGATTTTTAGCTTCTTTCGCTAATTTCTCCGCTACCACCGCGCTTGATTGAGCACCTTGTTTCGCGATGAATGCCGCACGACGTGCAGGACCACCGGCCATTACATAGGCTGCTAATGCGTCTGGAATCCAGCGATCCGTTGTTTTCTGTGAGACCGCGATTTTACGCGCCATCGCCGCTTCTATGGCAGGTGAAGACGGAGATTCAATTAAGGCTAAAATGGAATGCAACACGACTAAGGAGTCTTTGTCGTTCAGCATTTTTTGGTCCAAAATCAATTTTGCGCCAGCCACCGTACGAGGCAATACCTGCACCGCTTGCTTACGAACTGCCGCTGATGTATGTTTCATCGCACGAGCTAAGGCATCCATAGGTAAAACGCCTAAACCTTCTAAGGTTCTAAGCGCGTGGATGGCTCCGGGAGCGAGACCGATTTCATCGGTTTTGGCAGAACCTAAAAGCGCTACCAAAGCCGGAACCACATCCTTATTTCCGCGTTCCACTAATAAACGCTGCGCCTGTAAACGCCAAAATAAGTTCGAATTACTCAATGCCGCCACACATTCCGCCGCCGTTTTCAAAGAAACTGGCGTGTATTCTGGCGCTCTATTATACCCAACGCGGTAAATACGACCGTGGGTGAAATCACGTAAATCCGTGTCATACGCATTTCCTCCACCGTTCTTGAATCCTTGCGGAACCGGGTTGTGCTGAATGATGTACGAATACCAGTCCGCCACCCAAACAGCTCCATCCGGACCCACCTGCGCAAACACAGGAGATACCCATTCGTCAGCACCAGCTAAGAAGTTGAATGCTTCTTTATCGTTGAAATCAGATCCCGTCGGCACTTGGCGATTCTGGTGAATCACGTGACCTGTTGGTTCTGAAACGAAAGCGATTTGGTTCCAATATTCTTTCGGGAACGAGCGTGCAGAATAGAAATTATGTCCAGCTGCTGCCGTAAATCCGCCAAAAACATCCACCTGACGCACTTTCTTCGTGATCGTCCGCATGTCCTTGTGTGTATCCGTATTTTTGGAACCATTCAAGGTCATAGGCGCATGCCAAATATTGCGGTGCGGAATAGCCATATACCAGCCGTGCGCGTTATTTGCCGTCGAACCGAACACATCGCCTGCCTCATTGAAGTCGAAGCCCCAGGTATTATTCGAAGTCGTTGTCATGTGTTCCATCTTCGAGCCATCTGGCTTGAAGCGGAAGAATGCCTGCGCAAATTGAAGCGAATCTGCTCCCACTTTGCCCTTATATCCGGAATAACCCACACAACCCCAGATCCAGTTATCAAATCCATAATGCAAATTCGACGGTCCAGCATGGGTATCACCTGTTCCAAAACCAGTGAATAAGATTTTCTTTTCATCGGCTACATCATCGCCATTCGTATCTTTCAACAAGATCATGTGAGGCGCCTGAGAAATAATCAAGCCGCCATTCGCGAACACCATCCCCGTCGGAATGCTTAGGCCTTCCGCCCATTTCGTGAATTTATCTGCCTTTCCATCTTTGTTCGTGTCTTCACACAATAAAATGTAATCGCTACCACCCGTTTCTTTGCGTTCGTTTGGATAGTCTTTCGTGATCAACACGTACAAACGTCCGCGCTCATCCCAAGCCATGGCAATCGGGTGCATCACGTTCGGTTCTGAGGCGAAAACCTGCAAATTAAAGTCCACCGGAACTTGAATAAACTTCACTGATTCCTCTGGGCTTAAAGGTAATTGCTGCAACTGAGCGCCGTCTCGTTTTTCGTAGTTAGGCAATTTCGCTTCGCGGTATTTCAAGACCGGAATGTTCAATGCCGTTAATAAAGCTCTTTTTTCTGCCCCTACCGCATGTAGAATACCTTGCGTCACTAGATCTTGAAATCCTTCGGTCTCCCAGGTGCGCTCGTCATGGCCATAGGCCGTGTAAAATACATTTCCTTTTCCGTACGTACGCGTCCAAGTATAGGGTTCGGTGGTGGCACCGGGCTTATCTTTGGCCTGCTCTGGTCCTAGAATTCTAGATTGCCAAATCTGGTTATCCGGCTGCAATTGGCTGTGCAAATAAGTCTCATCTACCGTCTTGATTTTCACGTAGGTATTCGCCTCGTTCTTCACACGAATCGAATCCATCCCATGACGCCAAAACTGACCACCCACCATCTTCACAAATTCCTTCGAATTCCGGAAGTTGAACGACGCACAGTGAATCGCCACCAAACCGTGACCCGAAGCCACATAGTTCAAAAGCGCTTTTTCCTGCGGTGCCGCGATCGAATCGTGGTTCGCATAGATCACCAAGGCATCGAATTTATTCAAATAGGCCTCATTCAAATCCTTCAAAGATTCCGTGTAAGTAATATTCATCCCCTTGATTCCTACCGCGGATTGCAGCGCAGGATATCT
>CANLVU010000096.1 GCA_947494535.1 Cytophagaceae bacterium | reverse complement strand
GGGTAAATTCGTATTGTCGCGGAGTAGCGATATGATGTCTAAGTAGGCCAAAGCTGGCTTCACCATCAAGAAATCTGCTCCTTCTAATTCATCTAATTCTGCCTCGCGCAGCGCTTCGCGTCTGTTTGCGGGGTTCATTTGGTAAGTCTTTTTATCGCCAAATTTAGGCGCAGACTCTAAAGCATCGCGGAATGGTCCGTAAAAGGCCGACGCATATTTCGCGCTGTAGGCCATGATGCCCACATTCGTGAAACCAGCATCATCTAAGGAATCGCGTATATAACCCACGCGGCCATCCATCATATCGGAGGGACCGATCAGTTTTGATCCGGCTTGGGCTTGGGCTATGGCCATTTTGGCCAACACCTCTAAGGTCTCATCATTCAAAATCTCCCCGTTCCTAACAATCCCGTCGTGTCCATCTGAACTGTAGGGATCCATCGCCACGTCCGTTAACATCGAAATCTCCGGGAAACGGCTTGTCACGGCGTGAATGGCTTCTAAGTATAGGCTTCCTTTGCGGTGTGATTCAGTTGCTAACGTATCCTTTCGATCCTCGGCTACCTGTGGAAAAAGGGCATAAGAAGTAATTCCAAGGTTCAAACACTCCTCAATTTCCTTCAATAACAGGTCCGTCGTGTAGCGGTAAATGCCGGGCATCGACTTGATTTCGGTTTTAGTGGCAGAACCATCCATCACAAAAAGAGGGAAGAGTAAATCCTTAACCGAAAGGCGATTTTCCTCCACCATCGTGCGGATAGCGGCACTGGAACGGTTACGACGCGGTCTATTCAACATAGGAATTGATTTTGAACCTGCAATTTAGGCATAAGCCCTGATTCCGCAATAAAAAAGGAGGATTAAAGGAGGCGATCGTTTAAATCGCGTAATCGTTCCTGAAGGTCACGAACTAAACCTACATAGGCTTCGAATTCGTAACGGGAAACGGGGGTAGTTACTCCGCCGGGATCAGCGACACCAGAGAAATGGGGGTAATCTTTGGGCTTAAATAGAACCGATAAATCCACTTCAAGCACCCCTGCAATTTGTTTCATTCGACTTAAGGACGGATCGGTCAGCCCTCGCTCAATTTTAGAATAGGCGGATAAAGTGATGCCTATTTCAGTAGAAACATAGTCTTGGCTATAGCCTTTGTCTAATCGAGCCTTTCGAATTAAAGTAGGGAAATCTTTCATTGCAGTAAAATTCCTAAACTATGAGGAAAATTGGTAGCTACTTAAAAGACAAAATATATACCATTAAGACATAATGCGCAATTAAATTGCGTTATAATCCATTAATGTCCAGCCTTTAACGCTGTCTTGTTGAAATTTCAATCCAGATTTTGATAGAATCTCCTGTAAATCTGTAGTAATATCGGTTGATTTTTCAACATAAGTCTGGAAGAATTCCTGTAAAGATCCGCCGTAAACCTCCTCGCAGATCCGGATGAAATCTGCCTTCGTGTACCCTTTTTTCAGCTGTCCGAATTCCGCGTTCATGGCCCGCATCACATCTTTTAGCGATTTGCCGTTTTTTGATTGTAATTGTAGGTCCAAAGCCAAAGCGACCACTGCCCCCTTGTAATAGATCGACACCCGCTTATTCGGCAAACTGGTCCCATAGCCGTCCAGCCATAAATCGATGGAACTTTCCTCCAACGATTGCTGCGCATTAGCATCGCGATCAAAATGCAATTTCAAGTTTCCTAATAAACCGGCCAGGTATTCTTGCCGATTCCAAACTCCCGATTCATACAGAAACCAGTCCCCCAGATAGGTCGTGATTCCCTCTACGACCCAGCCCGTAGAAAATGGAGTTTCGCGGTCGTAGGCATAGGGGAATAATTCTGCAGGGCGAATCGTCGCGATGTTCCATACATGAAACAGTTCGTGCGAGCCTAAGCCGATCAAGTCTTCATAGGCATCGCGGTCCGGCGGACCCATCACCATCATCGTGGATTTCGTGTGCTCCACGCCGTGGTAGTACGGATTCGGGCAAACCCAGAGCATATAGTGGTATTCTTTGACGGGGAAAGCGCCCATCCAGTCTAGCTGGGTTTGGGTGAATTTCTCGTAGGCGTCTGTTAATTTTTTTGTCAAAGCCTGACGCGATCCCACCACATTGATCGAAAATTTCACGCCATTGCATTTCCATTTATGTTGGAAAATAGTGGGTGCAGCGATATAGGGGGAATCCACGAGCTCGCGGTATTTACTGCCGTTTTTAAAGGTACAAACGCTTTTCCAGCCGTCCGACTTTTCAACATGTACTTCGCATCGCTCGTTTTCGCGCCCTTTTACATAGAGCAAACAATTGATGAAATTGATGTATATCAAATCGGTTTCTATGACCGATCCTCCGGCATCGGGTTGATTTGCGAAATAGCTGTAGCGGATTTCTACGGGTTCGGTGGCCTCGAGTTCCCACGTGGAGGACGCTGTTTTGCGAATCGGAATAGAAATATCTGCACTAAATGCCTTCAGCACCGGAATATTCTTCGCGAAGTTTTGAGCCTGGTAACGGCCCGGACGCCAAATAGGCAGCTGAATCACCTGTTTGCCCGGTTTACGAGGGGTAAACTGAAAAGTAATTTCCAGGTAATTCGGGTCCGAAGAGGATTTAAGAAAATACAGATTACGCATTAGGCTAATACTTCTTGTAAGATTTGCAAGGAACGAATCTCTCCGAAATTTTCCATGTGTAATTGATAATAATGTAGCATTCCAGCCAATAATTCTTTTCGCTCCGCCCGATGCAGCACGATAGGATGACCGTAATCAGCTTGCACTAAGGCGTCAAGGCCCTGAAAGGTAGGCACGATGCGACCTGCCGCTTTTAACTGCTGGTAAAATTCTGCTGAGGTACTCGCGCCGAAGCCCAAAAAAGAGGCCAGCTGCCACAGAAACTGGAGATGAAAATTCTCATAGTTATCAGAGGCCCGGTCCAGATATTGCAAGGATTGAGATAAAAAATCAAATAGCACGGGATTCGCCTCCTCTTCCTTCAAGACTTTACTCAATACTTCAGATAAAAAAAGTGCAAGCGAAGACTTCGCAATATCGAAGGGGATGGCTTGGTAGGGAAAGAAACATTTGGCCTCTGATATCCGGTGCAAGCCCTTTCCCGGCTTGTGATAGACTTCTAAGTCCAGCAGCGTGAGCGGCTGGAAGAGGGCCATTTTGTGTTTGGCTTTTACGGATCGAACCCCATTTTCGATGTAAGAACAGATTCCCATTTCCGCCGTATAGACGTTCACTACTATCGAGGTTTCTCGATAACGCAGGTAGGAAATGACAATGCCTTGGGTTTTACTCAGCATTTGTATCGACCATCGGAATACCGGTTTCGTCCGAAATTCGCTGTAAAATTTCTTCGATCGTAGCCGACTCATTAAAGCGAATCGGGTCTTTGAATTCCACGCTCAGTGTCGTGTTACGCTTCTTCATAAAGAAGCCTTTCTTATCGAAAGCGCGCCTGAATCCATTGATTTGGACCGGAACCACGATGGGATTAGTCGCCTTAATTAAATGCGCCGTACCTTTTCTGATAGGTGCGAATGGACGCGTGGTGCCTTGGGGAAAACTAACCACCCAACCAAAAGCCAAGCCTTTGCTCACTTTATCTTGGGCTTCTAAATCCACTTCGCGCTTTACATCCTGACCGTGTGCGCGCCAAGATCGATTCACTAAAATGGCACCGGCTAAAGATAAAACCTGAGGTAAAAATCCATCTTCCTTCATTGTTTCAGAGGCCGCCACATAAAACAGGCGTGACCGCGGACCAAAAAGATAAAAAGGAAAGCGAATACTATTTTTTATACGCCATTTTACGGAGAAGAAGATGTGGTAAAAACAAATCACATCCATGAAATAGGTTTGGTGATTCGATAGGAATAGGACGCCTTCGCGAGGTAAATCCTGAATCTTTTCTGTCCCTTTGATCTCTGTTCGATTGTAGATGCTTAATCGCGCGTAGGTTAACCAGCCTAAAATAAAAACGATGATTCGTTTCATCCCGATTGGATTCCCAAAGGGATCACGTCGCACCAAACCCCAGCGGTCTAAGCAATCAAAAAAGTTCTTTAAAAAGGTTATACTCTTAAAATCCACCGCTCTTTTCTTTGCCTTTTGTGGCTGGTTTTGTTTTAGTTGGTTCTTTTTTCACTGGTGCTTTCTTCACAGGTACCAGAGGCTTATAATACGAAGTAAATCGTTTAATGAATGCTGCTTTCTCTTCTGGAGCGGCCTCCACTACCTTGATATCTCCCTTTTTCTGCGTTTTCATGGCTTCTCTGACAGAAGCTAAGAAAGATTGATCAGAAGAATAGACCCCTAACTCTCCGTCAAAATAAGCAAAATAATACCAAAGATTGTCAGATAATTCCCAATAGCCATAAAACTCCTCTTTGCTTGGCTTCTTAATGACCTCCATAAATCCTTTCACCGTGGCATTAATGTCCACAGGACCCACATTGACTAAAGGCAACTCGCCAATGGAATAAAAAGCGCTCAAATTAGGCGACCATTCCCATTTAACCGTGGAGAAATTGATCATCGTAGCAAATTCAGGAGCTACTTTATCCAATGCCACATGGGCAATATCCATACTATACTTCAATGGCTCAGGGATTTTTTTGCCTAAAACAGCCTCTGCTCGTTTGATGTATTCTTCGCGCTCGTCTGGTTCATCCGCTGCGGCCGTTTGCAAGCCCTCTTCCAGATTATACTTCAAGATGCGATCGCCCATTTTTTTCAACACGGTTTGTGCAATGGGAAATTGTAAACTTAACCAGGAATTGATTCGAGGCCGAAGGGAGTCTACGGACATAGAGATAGCCCCTTGAGATTTGACAAATTTATTATCCGAAAAGAACCTCACGGGACCTTTCGCTTCGACTCTGCGTTTCACTAAATCAAGCACCATGTTCGTTTCCACTCCCTTCACCTCGAATTTAGTTTTGGACTCCGTTACCTCCCCTTCGGCATTAAACAAAACAGGATCATCCTCATCTGACATCGGGCCTAAAAAGGTGGGGTATAATTTATTGCTCGCATTTACATAAATCCCTGCGGTAACGGGTCGATTTTGCTCATCCTTTAACTCTTTATTAATTTTTAAGCGAGGTATATCTCCTTTGTTATTTAAAGGAATCCAGGCTGTATTAAACTTAAGGGTGCCTAATAAAGGTCGAATAGACCCTTGAAATTCTAAGTTAGGTGTATTGGACTTTAAGGAAATGTCACCTTTAAATTCTTGAAACTCCCCTATTTTCAAAGGGACTTTTTCGCTGAAGTAGGCCTGAGCAGTGATTATATTGGATTCAAAAACGAAATTTTTCAGTGGGATAGCTAAGGTATCGCCGGGTGAGCGACTTAATAAATAATCCGCAGTACCTTTCCATTCATACACGTTGGCCGATTTAACATCTAAATTTTTAATCAAATGACGCTTATTTACCGTATCTAAAATGGCTCGAGCCTTTGAAAAAGGTTTGTAATTCCCCCCTCTCAGAAAAACCAATTTCCCTTTCGCCGGACTCACTAAAGCAGGACCAATTTTAAATTTCTCTACTCCCTCCAGCTCTAAAGAATAGTCTTTGATTGAATAGATGGCTGAGGTGGATTCGATGGGGATTTCGAATTTCTGCGACGAATCCGTGTTCATTTGAATGATCTGAAAACGGTTTCCTACTAATTTAACGGTCTGGGTTTTTAGATCAATTTGTGTCTCTTTAGGCAGAATGCTTCGT
>CANLVU010000095.1 GCA_947494535.1 Cytophagaceae bacterium | reverse complement strand
TATGGCTTGTAAGAAATAGGCCTGTTCGCGATCACAAAGCCCTTGGTGATCGGGTTCATCGGTCAGATTAACCCACTCGTCATCGCGGGTAAATTCGTTTTTCGAATCAATATCTGCGTGGTGAACACGTAGAGACTCTGTTTTAGTGTGGGATTCGACGTCATCTGATTTGCCCTCGCCGCCGGCATTTTTGGCCACGATGGAAACGGAACCTTTTGGCCCAAAAACATCTTTCACAAAATAGGCATTCTGAGAGATCATCGGACCCCAACCTGCTTCATACCAACCCACGGAACCGTCTTCAAAGTGAATCTGAAGTTGACCATAATTATAATTGCCCGCAGGAATGTCCTCCGTCATTCGCGCGCCAATGGCGGAAACGCGAAGGGGTTTAGAACGCGTCATTTGGCACATCACATCAATATAATGCACACCACAATCGACGATAGGGCTTAATGATTTCATCAAATTCCGATGAACGTCCCACATATAGCCGTGGGATTGTTGGTTTAAATTCATCCGCATCACGAGTGGTTTTCCCATGGTCTTCGCGATTTCAATGAATTTAATCCAAGAGGGGTGGTGGCGTAAGATATAGCCCACCACGAGTTTTTTGCCACTTTTCTGTACGGCATCTGCTACGCGTATCGCACCAGCGAGTGAATCGGCAATTGGTTTTTCTAAGAAAACGTGGCAACCTGCTTCTAAAGCAGCGATGGCATACGCTTCATGCGTATCTGGATAGGTCGAGATACAAACTGCATCGGGTTTTGAGTCTGCAAGGGCGGTATAGTAGTCGCTGTAGAGCTTTTGGCCCCCACCTAATGCTTCATTTAAAACGTCTTTACTATTGCCTGGGGAAACGAGTCCGCAAATTTCGAATCCTGCTACGTTCTGGTAGGCTTTCGCATGTGAGGCTCCCATATTTCCGCAACCCACCACGAGCACGCGTATATTTTTCATAGTTCTTGATTTAGACCCTTAAATTAGGAAGAATGATTAGAATAATCGAAACTTCGTCTTTACAAATTATGCGCAACCTCCTTATTTTCTTATTACTAAGTTCTTTGAGTCTTCATTCTCAAAACAAATCAGGAATTACCGGTAAACCTGATACTTCCTTTGCCAATTATTCGGCCTGGCAGAATTTGTTGAAAGAGGATCCTACGGTGCGTCTAGCCAACTTTCAAAGTTCAAAGTCCAAAGTTCAAAGTTCAGTCTATAAAGTTATAGGGTCGAGAAAACTGGCGATAGACGAATATGCTATTTCAGCCTCTCGAAAGCTGCCTACTTTGGTTTTTTTCCATGGCGGTGGTTGGAGAACGGGACATCGTTCACAGCATATTCCTTTAGCAAAAGCCTTAGCGGATCGCGGCTATCGGGTGTTTTTAGTCGAATACCGTTTGTCCACAGAAGCCTTGTATCCTGCGGCGATGCTAGATGCCCAAGCAGCCCTACAATGGGTTTCGAAGCGCAAGAATGTAGCAGAAATCTATGCAGCAGGTTATTCAGCAGGGGGCCAAATGGCCGCTCTGTTAGGTTCTGTCCAAGATGAAAACACCTATGGTAAAGGAGTGAAAGTCGCTGGAGTGATTGATATAGATGGAATTCTAGCCTTCATTCATCCGGAATCGGGAGAAGGGGATTATAGCAAGCGAACTTCAGCAGCCACTTATTATTTCGGTTTTAATAAGGTAGATGGCGAGGCCATTTGGAAGCAGGGTTCTGCTTTGAGCCATGTCACGAAAGAGGACCCACCGGTCTTGTTTTTGAATTCTGGTGTCGAGCGCATGCATGCAGGACGCACGGATTTTATGCAAAAGATGAGTGCTCTAGGGATTCATACGGAATACTTTACCTTCGAAAAATCGCCACATACCTTTGTATTAATGAATCACTGGTTCGATCAGGTGGTCGAACGCATGGACCGATTTATGCGCAAGCGACTTATAGTGGGCGTTGACTTTAAGACAATACAAGCGGCGGTGGATGCAGCGCGTCCTGGTCAGGAGATTTTTATTAAGAATGGGCACTACCGAGAAAAGGTATTTATTGATTCGCTCAAGCATCATATTCGTTTTGTAGGGGAAAGCAGGGAAGGTGTGGTTTTGCAGGAGACGATTGCGCGGGACATTTGGCGTTGTGCTAACTCAGATGATTATGGCGCGGGTGTTTTAAATATCAAAGGGCACGATTTATCGTTTCAACAGATGACGATTGTGAATGACTATGGCTTTTCGGTGACCAAAGATGTGACGATCCCGTGTTTAAATGAGGCGGGTAAAGAAACCACAACGACCGTCCAAAAATATGCCTTACCAAGGGAAAAAGGGGAGAAGGAGGGAGAGAAAATCGTACGTGCAGATGGTCATCAGTTTGCGGTGAGGACAATGCCGGGTGCAACAAGGCTGTCTTTCGAGCACTGCACCATCCGATCAGGCGGTGGTGATACGGTAAGTCCTTGGGATGTGAATGCGGGGATGTATTATTTAAATGACTGTTTGATTGAAGGCGGAGTGGATTTGTATTGTCCACGCGGCTATGCATTGGCGGAGAATTGCACCTTTGTGTGTCACAATACGAGTGCAGCGATTTGGCATGATGGATCTGGAGAGCAAGGGGCAAAGACTGTTTTGAAGAACTGTAGGTTCATCGGGGATCCGGGTTATAAGTTAGGGCGCTATCACCGGGAGGCACAATTTTATTTAGTGAACTGTTCGTTTGATAAAAATATGGCCGATGCGCCTATCTACCAATCGGGTGATCGAGTGCTTAATTGGGGTCATCGCGTGTATTATGTGGATTGCCAAAAGGATGGAGGCGATTATGCTTGGCATAAAAACAATACATCCATTAAGGCAAGCGACTTGACCTTTAGGACGGTTTTTGGGGAAAAATGGATAAAATAATGTAGTGGATCAATGATAGATAAAACTTTAATCACTGCCCCTACACCTATTTTTTATTCAATAACCTACAAAGAGTTTTTTATTTTAAGACATAAAACTGGTAGGGAGCGAATGCCAAATGTTCGTGATCCATCCCGATCTGAAGCGTTTTGCCTGACCATAAATCTTTCATAGCTGTTGCTCGCTCTCCAAAGGCACCTAACAGATAATAAGTCACCTCTTGAGGCTGTGCGCTAAAGTTGAATAAGAAATACACTTTTTCGCCATCTAGGAAGCGTTCAAAACCGATGATCGAATTATTGTGCACCTCTAACCAATGAATATTTTTCAAGTCAGCCACCAGTTTCAGTGATTTACGCAGCTTGATTAATTTCTGTAGATTCGAGAATACCTTATTTTCCACCGTTTTAGGTGAATCTACTGCCGCATTTTTCTTCCAATCAATGATAGGACGGTGCATCCAGCGGTTATCATAGGATTTTCCTGGATCCTGTAAATAAGAGTAGTCATTCGTGTAGGCTGCCTCATCGCCATAGAACAGCATAGGAACACCACCTACAAATAGGCTTTGTGCTTGCATCATCGTTATTTTATCGATGGACGTTTGGATAGCCGCCGCATTTTTAGAGGCGATGGCTTTCTCTAATCCACAGAGAGAGGCTAAAGAACCTGAAATGCGCGCATCCTGAGTTTTTGGATTAACTGAAAACAAGGCTCCAGTCGCCGGAGAATCGATGCCGCCGCTGTAATAGTTTTTGATGTAGGAACGATGATCGTAGGGGTTAAATCCAGCGTATTCGATCATCCAATCGTCATAGCCTAATCCGATGTCATCGTGGCAGCGGGTGTAGGTTAACCAGGTTGCCCCTTTTGGTTTGCGTACTAATTCGTTTTGGGCGGTGCGCATTATACGGATATCTCCAGTGGCGAGTGCATCCCATTGAACGGCCATTTGGGTGGCGTTATAGGCGAAATCGCATTCATGCGTCGCAAAGCGGCCTGTCCCAAAATATTCCATAATCTGTGCTGGAGCCACAATCGCCTCGCCCAAAATGGCCATACCCGGTGTTGCGACCTCCACACACATTTTAATCAATTGCAGTAATTGGTGGGCTTCGGGTAGGTTTTGACAGGTGGTTCCCATTTGTTTCCAAATGAAGGCCGGTGCATCGATACGTACCACATCCACTCCTACGTTCGCATAGTAAAAAACGTTCGAGAGCATTTCTATGAAGACTTTGGGATTGGTATAATTCAAATCCCATTGGTACTGATGAAAAACTGACATCACCCATTTGTCCATTTTTTCGTCATAGGTGAAACTACCTGGTGAGCTTTCTGGGAAAATCTCGGGCATCGTTTCTTCCATCGCATCCGGAATGCGACGGTCATCGTATAGGTAGAAATAGTCTTGGTATTCTTTGATTCCAGCCTTCGCAAGCTTGGCCCATTCATGATGATGCGACGTGTGGTTTAATACGATGTCGATCATTAAGTACATATCCTTTTGTTGCAGGGCCTTTTGGAACGCACGCAAATCATCGATCGTCCCTAATTTCTCCTCCACCACGCGAAAATCTTCCACCGCATATCCACCATCACTCTCGCCCTCCGGGCTTTTAAATAAAGGCATCAAGTGAAGAAAATTCACTCCTAATTTTTCTAAATAGGGTAGCTTTGCAGGCAAATCCGTGATTTTGCCAGCAAAACGATCCACATATAAACTCATTCCTACCAGATCCTGGCTCAAAAACCAATTCTCCTCTTTCTTCGCTTTCGCCTCATCCCGCTTTTTTAGTTCCGGGCTGCGATCCGTGTAAGCTTGAAAAATGGTTTGTAACAAATCAGTAAACAGTGGACTCTCCCCATAGATTGCGTTGAAATGGGATCGAATATCATCGAGATTAGCCGTCAATCGTTCTTGAAAGCCGTCATCTTTTATTTTATATTTTTTCACAAGCGCATTCGCTTGTTTTAGAAGAGCGGAATTGTACACGTTAGATTAATTAAAAATACTGTTATTCAAATTCTTGAAGGCCTCCATCGCCCCCAGGTATTCACAAGTTCTAGCCCCTGCTTTATTGGCATTTTCTACAATTTTTTTCCAAGCAGATAAATCAAGGTCATGGATATTTAATCCATCTAATTGATAAAGAACGGCTCCTACAAAAGCATCGCCAGCACCCGTTGTATCTACTGGATTTACTGGAATACTTGGAATGATATAGGTTTTACCTTTTAAACCCAGTAAGGTACCCTCTTTCCCTAAAGTTATCGCAAACACGCCTGAACACAACTCTAACAAAACTTCGGTCGCCTCTTCTAAAGTATCCGTTTCCGTGATTAAAAGCGCTTCTTCATCCGAAAGTTTCGTAAAATCCGCCTCCTTTAAAAAGATTAAACTTTGCTTAATGAAGGAAGGTATTTTATCACCAAACAATAAATGGCGGTAATTCGGGTCAAAACTGATGATTTTGCCGTCATTTTTCGACCGGTCTTTCAAGGAATAGTAGGCCGTATTCAAAGGTCCTGCTAAGAAGGCAGTCGCAGATCCAAAGTGAACGATATTTACGCCTGCTAAATCGATTGTCGCTACTTCTGCTTCCTTTAATTGCGCATCCGCCCCGCGGTTAAAAACGAAATCGCGCTCACCATCTAACATCAAGGAAACGAAGGCAAAAGTGGTGAATGATTTCGAGTCTAAGTGCACGTGTTTTGTATCCACATTAAATTCTTGCATCACTGAGATCATTTGTCGTCCAAATGGATCATTCCCCACTTTCGCACTCAAGCTCACCTGTCCACCAAGGGCTCCGATGGCAGCCGCCACGTTTGTGGGAGCTCCTCCTGGTT
>CANLVU010000094.1 GCA_947494535.1 Cytophagaceae bacterium | reverse complement strand
ATTCAACCACACAAGGGTTTCTACCTCCTCGAATGACAGGGGCACAGCGCGATGCTATTTCATCAAAAGTAGCCGGCTTGGTGGTTTGGTGTACGAATTGTGGGCAAAATGGAGAGCTTCAGGTTTACAATGGTACCGCATGGACAAATATGGTTGGAGGAACAGCATCGCTTAATGTTGGTATGGCATACCAAGGAGGAATAATTGCATATATTTTACAGCCAGGTGACCCGGGATATAATGCAAATACACTACATGGTATTATTGCATCTAATGAAGAATGGACTACTCGTTGGGGTTGTAATGGAAGTACCTTGCCTGGTGCTTCAGGCACAGGTATAGGTACTGGGGCTCAAAATACATTGGATATCGTTAACGGATGTGCAGAAGCGAGTATTGCTGCCAGAATATGTAATGATTACTCTACAACATTTAATGGGGTCGTATATTCAGATTGGCACCTACCTAGTATAAGAGAGCTGCAACTAATATTAGCCAATAGACAAGCAATAGGAGGGTTTAACTCACCTTCTCTTTTATACTGGAGTTCTTCTCAGAATGATGACATTTTTTCTTTAGTAATCAGAACTAACTCTCCGGGAACTGATTTTGTCACGGGCAAGTGGGGAGGCGACTTCGGGATTGGTACAAGAGCTGTTCGTTTCTTTTAGCATGTAAAATAGAAAGGTACAACAAGTTCATCGCCATCGGGTGATGAATGAACAATTACAGATAGATGTTGAACACCTTTCGCCATTTATTTTAAAATGCAAGGAGCAAAGACCAGATTTTAACTTTGGTCTTTGAACTTTGAAAATAGCACTTCGCTCTATTTTGGCCTAAAAGACTTCATATTTCCCTCCCTACAAACTAAGAAAGGTCCACCGATCAGGTCGATGCAATAGGGTATCGCAGGGAAAACAGCCTCCAAACATTGTCTAATTGCTTTCGGTTTTCCCGGTAAATTCAAGATTAAGGTTTGATTTCGAATTCCCGCTGTTTGACGACTTAGGATAGCGGTAGGAACATATTGTAAGCTTACAGAGCGCATTAGTTCGCCGAAGCCGGGCATCATCTTTTGGCAAACGGCCTCAGTCGCTTCTGGAGTGACATCGCGTAAGGCGGGTCCAGTTCCCCCTGTTGTCACAAGAAGGCAGACTTCATCTGACATCTCAATCATCTTCGCTTCTAATTGGTCCTGTTCGTCAGGAACGACAGCGTAGACTACCTCAAAATCGGATTCTAGGTATTCTTTTAATAATTCGACCACAGCCTTGCCGGGAATATCTTCGTAGATACCCGCACTAGCCCGGTCGGACACATTAATTACGCCTATTTTGATCATTCTTTTTGGGTAATTTAAGTTTCTTCTCCATCGGTATCGGCTCGTCTAAAAGATCACGAATAACAATCGATGCGACTACACCTCCAAAGGCGGCTGGTAAATAAGAGATGGTTCCGTAGGCTGACTTTTTGAAGTTACTGCCGTCCGTTAAGATAAGTGATTCATCTTTGACTTTTTCCAAAGAGAACACCGTTTTGATTCCTTTTCCTACACCCATCTTGCGAATGCGTTTGCGCACAAGTGAGGCTAAATAGCATTCACGGGTATCAAACAAATCTGCCGTTCTGATTTTAGTGGGATCCATTTTACCTCCTGCACCCATCGAACTGGCTATTTTGAAACCAAGGTCATAGGCCGTTTTCAATAAAGTAATTTTAGGAGTGACCGAGTCGATGCAGTCCATGACGTAATCGAATTTGTTAGTTTCCAGCAAGTTCTTCGCTTCTTCTGGGCTTAAAAATTTTTCGACTGAAGTTAATTCAAGGGCTGGATTGATGGCTAATAATCGCTCAGCCATGATTTGGGCTTTGGAAACCCCATGGTTTGTCGCTAAGGCAGGTAATTGGCGGTTACGGTTCGTTGGATCTACTACGTCTCCATCGACGATGGTCATTCGACCTACGCCAGAACGCGCGATGAATTCAGCGGCGAAGGAGCCTACGCCACCTAATCCAACTACTAAAACGTGTGATTTTTGTAATTTATCGATCCCTTCCGGTCCGATCAAGAGTTCAGAGCGGCTTAGCCAGCTTAGATCATTGTTTGGCATAATTAGGATATTTCTTCCTTGATTTGATAATTCGTCGTCTTATCTGAGTTGGTAATCAATAACTCCCCGATAAATCCGGCTAAAAAGAGCTGCACGCCCAATATGATAGCGACAAGTGCTAAAAAGAAAAGCGGATTGTCGGTTACGTTGCGGTACTTTAAATTATAGGCGATGTTATAAATTTTAACAGCCATTAAATAGATAGTCAACCCGGAACCCATTAAAAAAGACAAGATGCCGAGGCTTCCAAATAAGTGCATTGGTCGCTTTCCAAAAGTCTGCACAAATGAAATCGATAACAAATCTAAGAAACCATACAGGAATCGCTCTAGACCAAATTTAGTTACCCCATACTTTCGAGCCTGATGTTGAACCACCTTTTCTCCAATCTTTGTAAATCCATTCCATTTCGCTTGAACTGGAATATAGCGGTGCATTTCACCATACAGACGCAAGGTTTTCACTACTTCGATTTTATAAGCTTTTAAGCCGCAGTTGAAGTCGTGTAAATGAACGCCAGATAATTTGCGAGTGGCTGCGTTGTATAATTTGGTTGGAATAGTTTTAGAAATAGGATCGAATCGCTTCTGCTTCCAGCCGGAAATTAGGTCGTAATTTTCCTCGGTAATCAATCGATATAATTCTGGGATTTCGTCTGGAGAATCTTGCAAATCAGCATCCATGGTGATGACTACTTGGCCGGAAGCCTTACTGAATCCTTCGTGAAGGGCAGCTGATTTCCCATAATTGCGGGCAAAGGAGATGGCTAAAATGGTGCTGTATTGGGTTGATAATTGCTTTAAAACTTCCCAAGAATTGTCGTTGCTTCCATCATTTACGAAGATCATCTCGTATGAAAACGCATTTTCTTTCATCACCCGATCGATCCAAGAACATAGTTCTGGAAGCGATTCGGCTTCGTTATAAAGAGGTACTACGATGGATAGCTGTAACATACGGGCAAAAATACAAAATAATTATGAAGGAAAGATGATATAATAGGGTCTTAATAATTCGATGAATTCTGGGGTGTAATCGCCTTGATCGGTTTTGATGTTTATTCGACCTTCCTTGACTGAGCTTTTTTCTCTTGATCCGCTCGCCATTATGCGTAAAACGGGGCTAGAGGGGTTGGAATGGATATGTTGTAATTCGTTTATATATAATCCTTTTTCCTTGAGAGATTGTTCGAATAGGGCCAAAACATCAGCTGGATACAGCACCGCAAATTCTCCTGACTCCTGTAGTAGCTTATTGATTGCCTTTGCTAAATCAGCCGGACTTAAATGATCCGCGTGAATCGCCATGTGTTTAGCTTCATCTGATGCTGCTAGGTGATTCGTGAAAAAGGGTGGGTTAGAGCAGATGTAATCGAATTTTATGTCAGGATTATATTCGCTGACATCTGTTTGGATTACTTGCAAGCGCTCTTTGAACGGGTTGTTATTGAAATTTTCCGAGGCAACTTTTGCTACCTCTGGGTGTATTTCTAGTGCTTTCACCGAACAAGATGTATTTGCTTGAGCAAGCATTGAAGCTAATAGGCCACAACCGGTTCCGATATCGAGGCAATGGCCTCGTGCTTTCTGAGAAGCCCACGCGCCAAAAAGACAAGCCTCCGTACTGATCTTCAATCCCGGATTTCCGTGATATAAAGAGAATTGCTTGAATTCGAAAGGAGATCTACTTTCGGCCATAATCCGCCGGATTTTCACCCCAGTCCTCGGTTTCCCATTTCAAGACTTTCGTTGAATAGTGATTGCTTTTTAACCATGCGATGGCATTATCTACCATTTTGAACAACACTTCTGTCCGCGCATTGCGTTCTAGATTCGTTTTGATGGCTCGATTTCGAACCCAAGCTATAGCCGTTCTCGAATCTGAATACAAAGGGTAGGGGCAGTCTAATTTCTTTAAATAAGCCAGGCCATGAACAATGGCTAGAAACTCGCCTAGATTGACAGTGCCTTCGGGAAATGGGCCGCGGGCAAATAACACCTCTTTCGTTTCTGTATTGACACCCTGGTATTCTAAAACACCTGGATTTCCGGCGCATGCCGCATCCACTGAGATACTTGGAATGATGAATTTAGCCGCGTTTAATCGGGGTGATTTAGTCTTCGAAGCCGGTGAAACACTCGCCCAATAATTCTTTTTCGACGCATTTTCTGCTTCGGCTTTTGATTCAAAAGACTTGTATTGCGCACCCGCAAAGCCCTTGATATTCTTTTCAGTCTCTGCCCAGGAATCGAAGATTCCGGTCTGATGACCCGCCCAAATCACATAGTATTTTTGTTTTTTGGCCATCTACATCAAACGTGATTTAAAGATCTTAATCGCAATCGCAATCAAAATAACCCCGAAAATCTTCCGCAAAATCTGCGTCCCAGCGCTTCCTAATTTCTTCTCTATCCACACGCTTGAACGCAAAACGATGTAAATGAAAATGAGATTAATGAAGATACTAATGATAATATTTTCCTCTTCGAACTGCGATTTTAAGGAAATCAAAGTCGTCATCGTTCCTGCACCTGCAATAATCGGAAAGGCTAAAGGGACAATGGAATGAGTATTTGTTTCAATTTCCTCACTCTTAAAGATGCTACGGCCCAAAGTCATTTCCATACCAATCAAGAAAATGATAAGTGCACCTGCCATAGCAAACGAATTGGTATCAACTCCCAATAAATGTAAAATGAATTTCCCGGCAAAAAAGAATCCTATCATGATGATTCCCGAAGCAAGTGTTGCTTGTCCAGGATGAATATCCCCGTTTTTCTTGCGCAAGTCGATGATAATGGGAATGGATCCTAGAATATCAATGACTGAAAATAAAATCAAGGAGGATGAAAGAATTTCTTTGAAATTAAAATGCATGATTTATAGTTTGGATGAGTGTATCGATATCTTCTATTGTGTGTGCTGGAAAATTAGCGATGCGGAAACTGGTTTCTTTCCATTTCCCATATCCTTTTCCCAGCTCTATGTCTTTAATTCGGCATATTTGGTGTAATTGTTTGATCTTATCAGGTGCTCCTTTTAAGGCCAAAACCGTAGGCAATCGCAAAGATGGGTCTTCAATTAGATAGCTAAACTCCGTTTCATTATCCCAGAAATCTGTCCATATTTTCATTTTAGCCAAAGTCGCCCGATGTATTTCTGATAATGAAGGAAGCTGCTGAGTCAAACGGAAAACCAGGTAAATGCTCAACACATTCGGCGTCATTTGGGTCTGGAAAACTTGTCGATTTTCTTCTAAAAATAAGACATCGTTATAATGCTTCGTACGATTTAGCTCTTTTGCCCTAGCTAATGCCTTAGGAGAACAAATGAGCAACCCCATTCCCGCTGGAATTCCAATGCATTTCTGCACCGAAGCTAACCAAATATCTGCTTCATTCCAGGGCAATTCAATGCCGCCCATGGAGGAAGTGGCATCCACAGCAATGAGGGCATCATCGGCTAATTGATAATCTGCTCGTCGTATTTTTTGACCTGTGCCATTTGAAGTTTCACTTTGGACCAGACATAAAGTGTCACCCTGAATAGGTCCTATTTGCTGTGCAATTTCAGAAAGGCTTTGGTCTATCGAGAATTCAAATGATTCCGCAACGGATGCTGCATAATGAGCCCATTTTTTACCAAATGCTCCGTTATATAAATGGGTTGATTTTTTTCTAACTAAAGAT
>CANLVU010000093.1 GCA_947494535.1 Cytophagaceae bacterium | reverse complement strand
AGCGCATCCGTCCTATTTAGATCGAGAGAATTTTGGAAGAAAAGAGATTGACCTGAGTCCGGAGGAAATCTATTTGCTAGTAAAAAAACAAATTGAAACACTGAACCAAATCGTTAAAACCGCAGGGGGGAAATTAAACCACGTGAAACCACATGGTGCACTATATAATACCTCTGCAAAAAACGAAGCAGTGGCGAAAGCCATAGCGAAAGCGGTGAAGGATATCGACCCCGGTTTGATTTTGTTTGGATTGAAAAACAGTTTGTCTATCGCAGCTGGAAATGCCGAAGGTCTAAAAACAGCAGAAGAAGCTTTTGCAGATCGTCGCTATGAAAGCGATGGATCGCTCACTCCGCGAAGCCGGCCTGGCGCTTGCTTTACAGAAATACAAGATGTGTTAGATCAGGTGGAAAAAATAAAGGCCGACACCTGGTGTATCCATGGTGACGGCCCTTATGCTTTGGAATTTGCCCAAGCTTTACACAGTCTTAAAACTCCACAATAAATCCAATCGTAGGCGTTACTTGCGCCCGGTCGTTTAGCAATTGAATGGGGATAGCGTTGCTACCGTTTTTGGCAATAGGTGATCCATCCGTCGTTTCAAAAGCAGAATTATCTTCTAAACGTTTAAAGGTATAGGTCGGAACGCCGGGGTTCACCATAATGTACCAGTTTGTCACGTCTATGAAAAGATCTATGGTTGTTTTCTTCAGATTGTATTTCTTGTCGATTCGAACATCACTTGAATTGAAATTAGGAAGTCGTTGGGTATTCAGACGAGAATAATCGAAGGTCCCCTGACCTAAAGTCAAGTAAGTCGATTTGGATGTTGCTTCGTCAAAAGGTGTATAGGGTGCGCCACCTTGATAGCGGAACCGAAGTCCGAGTTCCCAATTACGTGGGAATTTATACCCCCAAGTCACACTTAACAAATGTTGATTATCCCAGTTAGAAGCGATTAACTTGCCATCAAAACCGCTGTACATACTACGATAAAATGTATAAGATAAGATTCCGAAGAACTTGTCGGTCAATTTCTTTTGGGCAAATAATTCAAAACCGTATGCACGCCCTTTTCCAGTGGTGGTTACGTCTTCGTTACCAAGTATATTAAAATCGCCGCCTAAGTTCGCCAAAGAAATACCCTTGCGATTTGATATAGGCACGTTCGCATATTCTTTCACGAAGGCTTCCGCCGTGAAACGCAAAGATTCATCATGTAGGTATTCGATACCTGCTACATAATGATCACTTTGTTGGTATTTCGCATCTTTATTCACCAATTCAGGTTGAACAGGTGCGAAACTCGAATACGTCGGATACGGAGGTGCTTGCGAAGTGTAGCCTAATATCGTATACGGAGCTAACTTGAAATAACGACCAACCGAAGCATTTGCCGTCAACTTATCAGAGAGCACATAACTTAAAGAAACGCGAGGCGAAATGGTTTCCATCGGATCAGAACCCGTAGTCGTGAAGCTATTCATGTCGGTGCGAAGGCCAGCACTAAGACCTAATTTGGAGTCAAAAAAAGTCTTCGAAACCTGTGCAAAAGCCCCGTATTTCCATAGGGAATTCAATGCGCTCGTATACGAAATAGTCGTCGATGGATAGGCTAACTTGATGGCTGGATTAGGGTCTATATTATTCAAAACCTGGTAGGTGCTATTCGCATATTCCACTAATTGAGTAGATAATCCGTAATTAATCTTCCAACCATTCGTGTTCTTGTTTACATCCAAGCGCAACTTATTTTCCGTTTCGCGGGACGAATAATCAAAGTTCAATTCTGCTGGATCCTTCTTTAAATTGTCCTCATAGCGCAAGAAGTTATTATCAAATACGTTTCTAGAAAGCGCGACATTTACATAGCCATTGTCCAACAGTTTTTTCAAAGAAACCCCCAGTGTGTAATTCCATTGTTTGACATATGGATTTGAGTTAAATATGTATAATTTCTCAGGTGTAGCCTTTTTAAGCGTACCAAAAGAGAACTCATCAATCGCCCCCAGACCCATCATCGAAAGCGTGGTAGTCGAGTTGATTTGCTTCGTGATTTTAAACTGGGCATCCCAGAAATTAGGACGTATCGGAAGATCCAAAGCTTGGAAAAGAAACTGCAAATACGAGCGGCGAACCGAGGCTAAAAACGTAGTCTTCCCGGATTTCGAAAGAGGCCCTTCTGCCGTCAAAGCTAACTCAGTCGCACTTAAACGGGCGTTTCCTTGGAATTTATTGGGGTTACCCGTACGTTGTTTGAATTGAAATACGGAACTTAAGGCATTGTCGTAACGCGCATCGAAAGCGGAGGAACTTAGTTTCACATCTTCGATGAAAGACACGTTTAGCATACCTTGCGGTCCACCGCTACTGCCTTGAGTCTGGAAGTGATTCAGAACGGGTATTTCAATACCGTCTAGGTAATAGACATTTTCGTTCGGGCCTCCCCCACGTATGATGATATCGTTTCTGAACCCTCCGCCTTGTGGGCCTCCGCCTACGCCGGGAAGAGTTTGAATTACTTTACTGACGTCGAAGTTTCCGCCCGGGTTACTTTTGATTTCTTCTGCTGTCAAACGTTGAACGCTGAGTGGAGATTCTAAGGTCGCTGCTTTAGCGGTGCGGCGGTTTTGTGTAACGACTACTTCGGTTAATTGTTGATTAGAGGGCAATAATTCGATGTTCAAATAATTCTCATTACCCGCGTTAATGATTACATTGAAGGCCGTGTATTTCTCGTAGCCTACTGCAGAAAAGGAGATGTTATAGGTTTTTAAGGCCAAACCGGTTAAACGGAAAGTTCCTTTCTCATCAGCCGTCGTACCTTTTGTGGCACCATCTAACGTGACCGACACTCCTGTGATGGGTTTTTGCGTTAGTTGATCAACGATTTTTCCGGAAATACGGCCGTTGTTTTGGGCCAAAACAGAAAAAGATAAAAGCAGAAGTATTAGGGCTTGTTTCATTTTTGCTAAACACTTAAGTGACTACTTTTGTTTCATTTTAGGGTAAAATCAAAACTTTCTGAGTTACTGAACCTGTAGCCGAATCGTATTTCAGTAAATAGTTACCTGCTCCCGGAAGAGGCGCTGGAATGCGCAAGGTTTCCCCGGCATCGACCGAAATCGAACCACCCAAAGCCCGTCCAGAAAGGTCAAACCAATGTAATGTTCCTGCATTTTTCACTCGAATATTGATTAGCGATGAAGCAGGGTTAGGCCACACATATAATTCCTCTGATGGGACTGTTACGTCCGAGGTGTTTTGAAATAATAGAACTCCACCAGAGGCAAGTCCCACAACGATGTCGACTTTGCCATCGCGGTTGAAATCGGTGGTGGAGATTTGGGCGTTTTGGCCTACCTGAAAAGGTAAACGCTGCACTTCCAAGCCTAAACCGGACACATATAGATAACCTGAAGCATCAAGGGTGATTTGCTCTGCATTGCCATCTCCCGTGATATCTGCATAGGCTATGCCGCGAAAAGCGGTTTCGATTCGCCGGTAAGGTTTGGCCAAATCCGACCAATCATACACCCGTGTGCCACCTAAATAATCCAAAACAACGAGTTCCAGCGACCCGTCTTGATTGATGTCATAAAGACGAGGCGTTTCGCGAAGACTTACGACATTCAACGGCTTTTCTTCGCCCAGCTGACCTCCTGAATAGATACGATAAAACACGGCTGAACCCTTTACATAATACAGCATCAGGCGACCATTCACTACTTGTAATTGAATAGTTGCAGCTCCGGTTAAGGGTAAAAAACTACGAGATTTCAAGGTGAGCGTTCCATTTACATTTTCATATAACGTGACCGCATTACTTCCAATCAGTAAATCCAGATCTCCATCCCCTTCTACATCGAAGAAAACCGGCGAGGCATTATCGCCCACATCGATCATCTCTTCTTGCAAAAAGGCTTTCGTTTTCAAAACCAAAGCTCCATTTTCTGACCGGTAATAAGATGCCGTTTCTAGAGCCGAATTTAAGTCAGGTAAATGAGAAGAGGCAATCAAATCCAAGGCCCCATCTCCATCTAAATCAATGGGCGATCCACTAGCTAGAGAAGGAACGGTATGAGGCGCTCCAGCAGGAAAATTATAATCGGCAGAACGGAACTTGGGTTTTGCACGAGTCCCTTCATTTTTCATAAATAGAAAGCTAGAACAGTTTACATGTCCTACAATCAGATCATAAATGCCATTTTTATCCGGATCCCAAAGCGCTAGCGTACTTCCCGCATGCTGCACCGCCACAGTCGACTCGGTGCTTTTAACAGATTCTGGTCCCAGAACGAAGGTTATGTCTTGGCAATCATTCAGAAAGAAATTTCCCCAATTCATCGACTTAGTTGCAAACTTCAGATCCCCTATATTTTCATAATAGCTAATGTAATGCCCTGCTGATTCGAAGGCGAGCACATCTAAATCCCCATCACCGTCGATATCCGCAATGGCCGGAATATCAGTCGCACTGACATAGATATTGATCAGACCATTGAGGCCTGTTGACTTAAGGGTTCCAAGTGATTTAGGAAAATTGTTGCCTACGTTAGGGTAGACTTGAATACCTCCAGGGGTAGAGGTAAAAAGGTCTTTATCTCCATCCCCATCGTAATCTAATAGGTTCATCCAGTTTTCAACTAAAGGAAAACGCGTTTGATAGGCTGGGGTATAGGTAAATCCTCCTGTAGTATTTCGTAAAAAGGTCTTCAGATGTTGGGCACTGCGATCAAAAACAACGAGGTCTTCCCGCCCGTCGCCATCGAGGTCAATGGGAAAAAATTGCACCGCATTAATTCCGCCAGCCCAAGGATTCTTTAATCCGGTAACAGGGAGATTGGTGATTGGGTCAAAGGAGATTTGCTGCGCCATCGATGATAGCGTGAATAGACAACAAGCTACTATAAGCAGGAGTTTTTTCATGAAGCTATAAAGGTAATCCAGTTTTGGAAAAAAAACTGTTAATTTACGGGGAATAAACACGACCAAAAGATGAAAAAAATAGCCCTCCTACTTTTGTTTGCCATCGCCGCGCAAGCTCAAAATATTTCGATGAGCAAGGCTGTACTCAAGGATAAAATCAAGGGTGGTTGGGCTGGACAAACGATTGGAGTGACCTTTGGGGGGCCTATGGAGTTTCGCTATAATGGTACCATGATCAATTCGTATCAGCCCATTCCCTGGTATGATGGCTATTTAAAAAATACCATGATCAATAATCCGGGCTTGTACGATGATTTATACATGGACCTGACTTTTGTGGAAGTTTTTGAAAAGGAGGGATTGAACGCGCCTATCGAATCACACGCGAAAGCCTATGCGAATGCGGGCTATGCGCTTTGGCACGCGAATCAGGCGGGTCGTTACAATATCTTGAACGGAATGATGCCTCCAGCGTCTGGCTACTGGGAAAATAATCCCCACGCGGATTGTATTGACTACCAAATCGAATGCGATTTTGCTGGTTTAATGTCACCCGGAATGCCGAACGCGGCGTCTAAAATCTCCGACAAAATCGGGCACATCATGAACTACGGCGATGGCTATTATGGTGGGGTGTATTTAGGGGCTTGCTATACTTTGGCATTCATCAACAACGATATTAACAAGGTCGTTTCCGAGGCTTTGAAAACCATTCCAATGAACAGCCAATACTATAAATGTATTGCTGATGTCATCAGATGGCACAAACAATACCCGAATGACTGGACAAAAACCTGGTTAGAAGTCCAAAACAAATGGGCGAACGACATCGGTTGTCCAGACGGGGTATTCGCTCCTTTCAACATCGATGCGACCGT
>CANLVU010000092.1 GCA_947494535.1 Cytophagaceae bacterium | reverse complement strand
GTCTAATAAAGGTAATTCGTTATCAAAAGATAGGAATTTCTCCAAAACGACGAAGCGGAAATCCCCGATCACATTTTGCTCGTTCAAGGACTTATAACGGGACGTAATATCCACTTCTCCACGAGAAACCATTTCTTCTACCACCTTACGGAAGTACAAGTTAATACGTTGTTCCACTTTAAAGCCTAACTTAAAGTTTACCTTAATGATGTCATCCCGTTCGATCACGGTCACTTTATAGTCCATTGTATACGGATCATCTAAGGTGTCTACGTGGACAAACCAATAGATATCGGCTCGCTTCGGACGTCTTTGGAAGATCGAATAAATAATCTTCGATTCAATATCCGTCACACGACCCGCATTCGACATAAAGACTAAGTGCGTCGCGTATTTCGGAATCGTTTCGTCCTTACTTAACTCTTTTAATGGCTCGATATAATCCGATAACTTCTCGTATTCGGTTAATTTCTTTTTGATAGCTGTCGCTCTGAACCAGATCAACATGATCAAAATAATGACACCTGCAATGATTAAAGAAACATAACCACCATGCCAGAACTTCTGCAAGTTTGCCACTAAGAAGGATCCTTCTAAAGTAACGTAAACGGCTAAGAATAAGAGAATCCACCACATGTCCACCTTCTTGATGTGCAGGTAATAAGCCATCAAAGACGTCGTCATTAACATGGTCATCGTGATGGCAAGTCCGTAAGCGGCTTCCATATTAGCTGATTCCTTGAACCAAAGAACAACACCCACACAACCCATCCACAACAAAATATTAATGGAAGGAACGTATAATTGTCCTTTTTGATCCGATGGATATACCAATCGAACACGAGGCCAGAGGTTCAAACGAATCGCCTCCGATATTAAGGTAAAAGAGCCTGAAATCAAGGCTTGTGAAGCAATTACTGCCGCAGCTGTTGCAACCATAATACCCGTAAACAAGAATTCCCGCGGTAATAATTCAAAGATAGGTTTACGCGCACCTAGTAATGCTCCTTCATGTGCTAACAACCAAGCTCCCTGTCCAAAATATTGCAAAACCAACGCAATCTTTACAAAAATCCAGCTTATTCGAATATTCTCTTTTCCGCAGTGACCTAAATCTGAATACAAAGCCTCGGCTCCAGTCGTACACAAAAACACGGCGCCCAAAGTCCAGAATCCAGCCGTTCCAGATTGATGCGTTGTTAATAATTCCCAGGCATAAACCGGCGATAAAGCTCTAAAAATCGTCCAATCTTGTCCTATCCAGATCAAACCCGTTAATGCAAGCATCGAAAACCACAATAACATAATGGGGCCAAAAAGCTTACCCACTACCTTCGTTCCAAAGATTTGGAAGACAAAAAGTGCCGTTAAAATAACGATAACTAAGGGAACCGTATCTGTTACAAAAGGCGTCCCATCCTTGTGATGCAACATTTTTAATCCCTCAATCGCAGAGGATACCGAGATAGGCGGCGTAATAATTCCATCCGCTAATAGAGTCGCACCTCCAATAATGGCAGGTAATGTCAACCACTTCGCGTGACGTCTTACTAATGCAAAAAGGGCAAAGATCCCGCCTTCACCCTTGTTATCTGCACGTAAAATTAAAATCACATATTTTAAAGTCGTCTGTAAGGTCAACGTCCAAAAAATACAAGATAATCCCCCTAAAACGGTTAAGGAATTAATCGGATTATCTCCAATAATTGATTGCATTACATACAATGGAGAAGTTCCAATGTCCCCGTAAATGATACCCATTGCCACTAATAATCCGGCTGCGGTGGCTTTACTTCTGTGTTTGTGTTCCATTTCTAATCTCTAGGGAGTAAAAGTCTAATCAAGCGGCTATGTTTATCTTAAAAATTAAATGCAAAAAATGCTTAAAATTGTACTATTTGTATCTGTTTTCTTGAAATATTCCAAGAAACGGACGCAAATATAGTTCAATGTTTTAGATATCAAATAGCTTTAGAAAACTTTTCGAGAAAACGCTGAATGCGTGCGAATTAACGCTCATAATAATACCCAAAAATGATATTCATTTCATCTTCAGAGGTCAGACCAAATCCAATATCCTTATTGGTATCATTCACATAGGTCGCCACCGATGTTAAACCCTCACCCGCTTGTAACAAAATAGGTGTATCGTAATTGATCACTTTGGGATGTTCCCAATCTGTGTTTTCATAAATAACTTCACCATTGCGAGTGCCGCCTTTAATTTTAATTTGAAATAATTTTCCTCTTGCGTGGTAATGAGAAGTCAGCGAAACTACTGCGACAGGCTTGTCAAATTTAAAATCGCGTGTGATCGTTGTTGTTTTATTTGCAGGTAGATTGAAACCGGTAGCATTAAAATCAATCATTTGGACGACCTGCTTTACCTGATCTGCTGGTACTGTATAAAGATTCACATAATTTTCTCCGTAGATATTACCTGAAGTCTTATTAAAATAATGTGGATTCAAATCAATGGAGGCATTCGTTGGCAACTGCAACGCCATGCCTGCTGGAAAGGTATAATCTGAATTAGGATCTGTCCCGCCACCCAAAAAAATGTGATTTGACATTTGAATAACGGTCCCCAAGTTTAAAGAATTATCCAAATTTCTTAAATCGCGAACATCATTGAGCGTGGGAAGTGATGATTTAGACCTAAAGTCGTATAACACCATGTGGTGGCTGTTAGCCCTTGATTTCAATTTGATACGCGATACATATATAGGCGCAGAATTATTTAATGGGCGACGAACAAATAACTCTCGCTCAAAATTAGGTGGAATAACAAATCGATCTACTTTCAACTGAACCCCCGTTTTCCCTTCCTCCGCTGGTGAGGCCAAAGGTGCAAAATTCGCATCTACTACAAAACTTGGCGTCGTATCATCTAGCAAGCTTGCATCCACAACAGTTCCTGATAAAGGTGCACCTGCGTCAATCCATCTTTGAACAAATGCTAGGGCTCCTTTACTTAGCGGCTTGCCCCCTAAAGGCATCGGCGCACCATAATTGGCTAATCCATGATGACTTATATCCCAATTTAATTTGTGATAAAGTAAACTTTCTCCAGAAGCAAATTTTTTAACACGCAAGGTGGAATTCTTAGCTGCAACCGGGTTAACAGAGGCAACTCCCACTAAATTCGCATAGGAACTACCCTTCACAAGTACTAAACCATGCTGGGCAAAACCGGCATCTTTAGTAGATAAATGGCATCCGGAAGTGGCGCAGCTAGGCGTCAATAATTTATCTTGTAGTAGATCAAAAGAAGAAATAGCCGTTGTTTGTGGTACAGGTGTAACGCCTGGATCATTTGCCTCTTTAGAACAGGCAAATGGTAAAGCAGCTAACAATAATATCCATTTTTTCATTGCAAGGAATATTGATCTTGATTTTCACCTGGTTCTATTTTAAGTACCCTGCTTAAAACGAGCAGCACTAATTTACGAGATGCTAACCAAATAGGCAAATTACATTTTAGGGCAAATTCAGAAAGAGAAATTTGTTGATTAGCACGCAAATATTCCATTAACCAGCGTTCTATATCCCCATAGGCAAAAGACAACCCTTCGTCATTTTCTCGACGTAAAATCTGCTTCATCTCCTTACTAGCTTGAATTGTACGATCTTTCACCCGTACATAACAAATGGGGTGAGGTTCATTTTCTAGCTGGACAAAATGAGGTTTGTCCACACTTTCATAAACTTGATAGACCAAAACTTCGCGTCCATTATCTAAACGGATGCGATAGGCGCGGTAGGTAAAGGCTGGAAAACAGTAGTTGGAAATGGCGCGTTCAAGCAAAAATTGCTCTTCTTCTGCGAATTTTACCCCTTCAATCACCCCCGCATCGCTTACACCAATGAATAAATGACCACCCTCTGTATTTGCGAATGCGACCAGTTCCTTGATAATCTTCTCTGGAAACTTCACTTTCATCTTAAACTCCAGACGGATACCTTCGCCATGGCGCACAAGATTCCGCAGATTTCGAAGATCTAACAAGTTTTCTTCCTCATCACCTAACGAGTTATCCAATAAAATCTCTGATCCAATGCGCATAACACCCGAATTTAGGAAATTATTTTTTATTTATTAGTATAGTTATTCAATAGACAATGTGTACCTTTGTGAAAAATAGGATAAAATGCATCTCAAAACGCTCGAAAAGGAATTACTATCCAGATCATTGCCTGAACGAATTCAGTTCGTTTCCTCCTATTTTGCTGGCGAACGCCTTGTTTTCTCGACCTCTTTTGGTCAAGAAGATCAGGCGATTACCCAGGCCATTGCAAGCACAAATTCGGCCATCGAAATTTTTACGCTAGACACCGGTCGTCAATTTCAAGAATCCTACGAATTAATGGATTTGACAATCAAAAAATACGGCATTCCCCTACAAACCTTTTTCCCAAACACCTCAGCGGTCGAATCCTTAGTCGCAGAAAAAGGATTTAACTCCTTCTATACTTCAGTAGAGAACCGTAAAGAATGCTGTTTTGTTCGAAAAATGGAGCCCTTAAATCGCGCATTACAAGGGGCAAAAGTGTGGATTACCGGTTTACGGGCTGAGCAATCAGAAAATAGGGCTGATATGCCTATCATCGAATGGGATGAAAACCGTCAATTATGGAAGATCAACCCCTTAATTGATTGGAGCTTTAGCCAATTAGAGAATTACTTACAAGAACATAAAATTCCCCAAAACCCCTTGCACAAAAAAGGGTTCATTTCTATCGGTTGCGCACCTTGTACGCGAGCGATTTCGGAAGGAGAACACCCGCGTGCGGGTCGTTGGTGGTGGGAGAATTCCCAAAAAGAATGTGGTTTACACGCCTAAGTTATGCAGACAATACAAGACAAAATCGGTCATTTTCCTCGTCAACTAGAGGATGAATCTATCTACATCCTGCGGGAAGTGGCAGCGCAATTTGAGCGTCCAGCCCTACTTTTTTCGGGAGGAAAGGATTCAATCACCTTGGTTCGTTTAGCCCAAAAAGCTTTCTTCCCAGGTAAAATCCCCTTCCCTTTGGTACACATCGACACGGGACATAACTTCCCAGAGACGATTGAATTCCGCGATTGGTTAGCAAAAGAAACGGGTGCTGAATTAATTGTACGCTACGTACAAGATTCCATCAACCAAGGAAAAGCAACCGAAGAGTCTGGAAAATATGCCTCGCGCAACGTCCTTCAAACGGTTACTCTATTAGATACGATCGAAGAATTCAAATTCGATGCGTGTATCGGTGGAGCAAGACGCGACGAAGAAAAGGCGAGAGCGAAGGAACGTATTTTCTCGGTGCGCGATGATTTTGGTCAGTGGGATGCGAAGCGTCAAAGACCGGAATTATTCGATATGCTCAACGGCCGCATCGCGGTAGGGGAAAACGTGCGCGTCTTCCCTATATCGAACTGGACGGAATTAGATGTTTGGAACTACATCAAAGAAGAGAAAATGGAGATCCCTAGCATCTATTATTCTCATCAACGCCAGGTGATCGAGCGGGATGGAATGCTTTGGGCAAATTCTGAGTACTTGAACAAGGAAGCAGATGAGATTCCATTCGAAGCAACTGTTCGATTTAGAACGGTAGGCGATATGACTTGTACGGCTGCCGTCGCATCTGATGCGATTGATATTGATGTGATTATAGAAGAGATTCTTTCGGCGGAAATTTCAGAACGAGGCGCACGCATCGACGACAAACGCTCTGAAGCAGCGATGGAAAAGAGAAAACAACAAGGGTATTTTTAATTCAATCAGAGACTAGAACACATGGATATTTTACGCATAGCTACCGCAGGTTCCGTTGATGATGGAAAAAGTACCTTAATCGGTCGCCTGTTATACGAGACAAATTCGATTACTAAAGATAAAATAGAAGCCTTAGAGAGTGCTTCCAAACGCAAGGGGCTAGACTTTTTAGATCTTTCCTTATTAACCGATGGCCTGATCGCAGAGCGCGAGCAAGGAATCACCATCGACGT
>CANLVU010000091.1 GCA_947494535.1 Cytophagaceae bacterium | reverse complement strand
TTTCTAACACGCCTACCCTAAGCACAATTGCAGGAATTGAATACCGCGGGTCTACCTCTCAGGCTGATTTTTATTTCTTACCTGGCTTAGTCAAAAAACCGTACGGTATAGAATTATGGACAGATTCGACGGGATTGAAAGCGAAGAAAATGTCCCTTGTGCAAATGCCGGAAGAAACCGACTGGGTTTTAAACGCATCCTATAATGACCGATCATTTATGCGTGATTTTTTAGCTCAGAATTTAGCTGATCGTTTAGGCTTATTGAACAGTAATACAAAATTCGTTGAGCTCATCATTAATGATGAATACCGTGGGGTTTATGTCTTAATGGAAAAAGTTAAGCAAGGTAAGAATCGGGTCCCGATCTCAGATTTGTATCCTACAGAAAATACAGGAGATGATTTAACGGGAGGTTATTTGCTTAAAATAGATAAATCAAGTGGTTCGCCTTCTACTACTTGGAAAAGCAATTACACCTCTGGAATTATCGAAACTCAAAAATGTGAATTCCAAATAGAATATCCTCAATATGGAATCATTACTCAGACTCAAATAAATTATATAAAAAATTATATCAATAATTGGGAGCAAAAGCTGATGACTGAGGATATGAATGATCCGAAAGCTAGTTTTCGTAATTTCATGGACGTCTCTTCCTTTATTAATTTCTTTATTTTAAATGAAGTAACTCGCAATGTAGATGGATTTAGGTTAAGTACTTATTTATACAAAGACAAAGAGTCTTTAGGTGGAAAAATAAAGATGGGTCCAGCCTGGGATTTCAATATTGCTTTTGGGAATGCCGATTATTATAATGGTTGGATGACAAATGGTTTTTTATATAAAGCCATGGAGAGTGAAGGAGGACAGAAGGACGGTTGGCAAGTCCCTTTTTGGTGGAATAAATTAGTCCAAGATGCCAGCTTCAGAAAGGCTGTTGCGACTAGATGGAAAGGTGTTAGGTCGACCTTTTTAACTACGAAATCTATTTATGCTACGATTGATTCAGCGCAGGTTGCATTGAAGGATCCACTTTCAAGAAATTTTCAAAAATTCCCTTTAATGGGTAAGAAAATATGGCCTAATTATTATGTAGGCGCAACCTTGAGCGATGAAGTGAACTGGTTAAAAAACTGGATTCAGGGACGTCTGACTTGGTTAGATGCTCAAATGGCCATCTTTGATAGTCCAATATTGGCCGTTCGAGAAGAAAATGCATCCGCCATGCTCTTTCCTAATCCATCTTCATCCGGATTTTTTCAATGGAAATTTAGTCTAGACAAACCATCACTTGTGACCTATTTTATCTCTGATGCAATGGGTCGTATGATTTTGTCCCCTAAAAGCGCTAATTTTGGTTCAGGTGAGCAAATTCAATCGTTGGATTTGTCTTTGTATCCTGCCGGCACTTACCTGTTCTCCTGGAAAACGGATGAAGGGGCAGTACAGCAAATCAAAATTTCACGTTAATGTCATCCATTCTAGATCAGTTTCAACGTACTCGTTTTGCAGCTTCTTCTCTTGCGATGGCGAGTGGAGATTTGCGCAATGAGGTATTAGCTAGTTTAGCTGAGTTGATTCGAGAGAATACGACTGAAATTTTGACAGAAAATCAACAGGATGTAGATAAAATAGCAAGCGATCATCCGATGCGAGATCGCCTTCTTTTGACTCATGATCGATTAGTTACTTTAGCGGAAAGTGTTCTTTCCGTAATGCAATTGCCAGATCCGGCGGGTCAGGTGTTGTCGAAGAAAAAGCTGTCTAATGGCTTAGAATTGTCTAAAATTACGGTACCGCTCGGAGTGGTCGGGGTGATTTTCGAGTCTCGTCCTAATGTAACCATTGATGTAGCTGCTCTTTGTCTTCGCTCTGGGAATGCGGTGGTGTTACGTGGAGGATCAGATGCCTATTTTACGAATACCATTTTAGTTAAATTGATTCATCTCGCGCTAGATAAACATGGATTTTCGACGGATTTGGTCTATTTGATGCCCACGGATCGCGCGCACGTGACGACTCTTTTGACGGCTGTCAAATACATTGATGTAATTATTCCGCGTGGATCGGAGGCCTTGATTCAACGGGTTCGAAAGGAATCCTTAGTTCCTACTATAGAAACGGGTGCAGGCGTTTGCCATACGTATGTGGCCGCTTCGGCTGATCTTTCGATGGCGGTAGCCATTGTGGTGAATGCCAAAGTCTCACGCCCATCTGTCTGCAACTCATTAGACACCGTCGTTTTGCACCAATCGATTGCGGCTGAATTTCTCAGATTAGTAGCAGTACCATTACAACTATACTCAGTGAAGATCTACGCCGACATTTCGGCTTACGATACGCTTAATGAAGTGGGGTATCCCAAATTAGAGAAAGCAGCTGAATCAGATTTCGGGCGTGAATTCTTGGATTTTGCCTGTTCGATTAAAGTGATTCAAGATTTACCTGAAGCTATTGAACATATTTCAACCTATTCTTCTCGGCATTCGGAAGCGATTGTTTCAAATGATGAAAAAGAAGCGAGGTTTTTCTTATCTACAGTGGATGCTGCGGCGGTTTATTGGAATGCCTCAACGCGCTTTACGGATGGAGGAGAATTTGGCTTAGGTGCCGAAATAGGTATATCTACTCAAAAATTGCACGCAAGGGGTCCTTTTGCTTTGGAAAAATTAGTAACGGAAAAATGGATTGGGATTGGTCAAGGCCAAATCCGCTAAAATTCGTGATCTAATCCCATCCTTTGCTTCATTTCGACTAAAATAGGATGTTTTTGAGATAGGAAGTCGTATTTATCCGACTGCGTATAAATCATTTTTTTATCTGAAACTTCTCCTTCCATTAGATCTAAAACCAAGTCTATCGAATCATTCTTCAATTTTGTTCGTAGCTGAGTTACTAATTCAAGTTTCAAAGAGTCGTTAAATTGTTGCATCTGTACTTCACTTTCCACCTTCAAATGTATCACGGAATCGATGAGACTAATTTCTCGATTCATCATCACATATTTATTGATGAAATTGCTTGTTTTGAAACTTTGAGCGATTTGAGTCCAAACAAAATTTAACTCCTCGAAGGTAAACGGCTCCTGCTGAACTTTATCCACCATGCCTGCTTCTGCTTCATTTTCGAGTTGATTTGAGCTGACCACTTTTTTTGCACTGCGCAATCCGTGACTGGTAGGTCTGATAGCTTGCGTTTCTATTTTCGGCTCAGATGGGGGTGCAGGAGTCTCAGTTGTATCCAAAACACTTGTCTTTTCAGCAGGATCGGGTACTACCTGGGCTTCTTCAAGTTTTGAAGTAGGGCTTTCTTGAGGTGCTTCTGTACTGGTAGGCTTAACTTCTGGCTCTGGCTCAGCCTCAGAAACTGAAGCCGTAGCTATCGGTTTACTCTCAGACTTTTTTCCGGCGCCACCCTCCACCGCAGGTTGAGTAGCGGTAGGTTGGTAAACCGACGGCAGGTAATTGATTTTCAGTAGGGTCAATTCGACGTGTAAACGTGCGTTCTTTGCTGCTTTGTAATGAATCCCGCATTGGGAGCAGAGGTTCATAGCAGATAATAAGAAGGAGGCAGACGTTTTCGCGGACTGCGCTTGAAATTTATCCCGATTCTCCTTACTTAATTCCATTAAGGCAAGTGTCTTCGGATCTTTAGCAAATAACAAATTCCGGAAATGCTCAGAAAGGCCGGCAATAAACTGTTGACCATCGAAACCCTTGCGCATAATCTCATCTAATAAAACGAGCGCTTCAGTGTGGTTTTGATTTACAAAGAAATCCGTTAATTGGAAGTAATAATCGCTATCAAGTATGTGCAAGTTTTCCAATACAGCCGCATGTCTCAGCGAATTGTCTGTGGAGAAAGTCACATTTAGGTCAAACATCGAAAGAGCGTCGCGAAGACCTCCGTCGGCTTTAATGGAAATTAATTCTAAGGCCGCTGGCTCTGCATTAATGCCCTCCTTTTCTGCGATGGAAGAAAGGTGAGACGCCATTTCTTTCCATTGAATTCGGTTGAAGTCAAAGATTTGGCAACGCGAAAGAATCGTAGGCAATATTTTATGTTTTTCCGTCGTAGCTAAGATGAAAATAGCGTAGGATGGCGGCTCCTCTAAGGTCTTTAAAAAGGCATTAAAGGCTGCTGCCGAAAGCATATGCACCTCATCAATGATGTAAATTTTGTATTTACCGGTTTGAGGAGGATAGCGAACTTGATCGATCAGGTTACGAATATCTTCAACGGAGTTATTTGAAGCTGCATCTAATTCGTGGATCGTTAATGAGGTATTTTCTTGGAAGGAATGGCAGGAAGAACATTTGCCACAGGCTTCACCATCCGCACCTACATCCTGGCAATTAATTGTCTTCGCTAAAATACGCGCACAAGTCGTTTTTCCAACCCCTCTAGGGCCACAAAAAAGAAATGCTTGAGCCAAGTGATTTGACTTAATAGCATTTTTTAGCGTGGTGGTAATGTGACTTTGGCCTACTACTGAATCGAATAGGGTAGGGCGGTATTTACGTGCTGAAACAATAAAATTTTCCATAATCAAATTTACCTTTTTAAGGGATAATTCCCAAATGCTTTACGGGATTCTAATGACAGCACTCACTGGAAAATGATCCGTTGGATATTTGTTTTCCCACGTTTCGCTATGAGTGGTGTGCTGTATTACCGAAGGGCCATTCTTGACAAATATATAGTCGATGTGCCGGCCTTCTTGTTCTTTAGTAAAGCCATTAAAGGAGCTATATGGCCCGTAATGCCCATTTTGACTGATCTTCTCCGCATCAATGACATGCGCTGGATTTTTTGTATCCACTAGAATTTGAATAGGTTCGTCATCTGGGGTGGCATTAAAATCTCCGGTTAAAATCACGGGGTTTTTACCAGCGATTTCCGCCATTTTACGCAAAATGAGTTTCGCACTTTCTCTTCGTGCCACCTTACCTAAATGGTCGAAATGGGTGTTGAAAACATAGAATTTTTTCCCTGTTTTGATCTCTTGGAATTGCCCCCAGGTAACTACGCGGCGGCAGGCAGCATCCCAGCCAAAACCCACTTTGTCACACGAATCAGACAACCAAAATGTATTTTCTTTTAGGAGTTTGAATTTTGATTTACGGTACATCAACGCAGAGAATTCTCCCTCTGCTTTTCCATCATCGCGCCCTTTCCCGAACCAGCCGTACCCTGGTAATTCCTTTTCTAAATCCGTAATTTGATGTAGGAATGCCTCTTGCAATCCAATAATATCTGCATCATGGTAGCGAATCAATTCCCCGCAATGCTTCGCGCGGTATTTCCATTGATTTGCGCCATCAGATTCGGTATCCATACGGATATTGAAAGTCATGGCCTTCCATTGTGCTAAAGCGGATGGTCCGGCTAATAAAAGGACAAAACAGGTAAATACTTTTAAGATGTTCAATACCTGAGGAAAAACGCGGTCGTTCTTTCCGTTTTGAATGACAAAATCAGCCCCCCAAAGATAATTTTTGGGTTGTGGTTGCAAATCGATTATTTGCATCGTTTCCATATAACTCATACGACTTCTTTTTTGGACGTTTTGAATTCGCTCAGGTAAAGGGCAATCCACCGTGATCATCTGTGAGATGTGCTCCGGTTTACTTCTTGGTGTAATAAGGGCAGATTCGTATAAACAAAAAGGGGCTTCAGGTGTATTTAATATCCATTCTGCTGCCTGAGATCGAACAGCCGGATGAATGATGGCATTGAGGTGTGCGACATCCCCTGGGTATTTTTGTAACAAGCCTTTGATCCAAGCGCGATTGTAGGAACCATCTGGGAGGTAGGCTTTAGGGCCAAATTCTGCGATGATGGCTTCTTTCACTGAAGCATCATTATCGCAAATTTCACGAGCTATTTTATCCGCTTCGAAAACAGGAATTCCTAGGCACGAAAAAATCCGGCAAATGGTTGATTTGCCGGATCCTATTCCGCCTGTAATTCCGATGAAAGGTTTCAGGCTAGTT
>CANLVU010000090.1 GCA_947494535.1 Cytophagaceae bacterium | reverse complement strand
CCTTCTTTTCTGGTGTCGAAATGGCTTTCGTTTCCTCGAACAAATTGTACTTTGAGCTCAAGGCGAAGCAAGATATTTTGAGTGCTAAAATTATCGCTAATTTCAATCAGCACCCCTCCCGTTTTATCGGTACGATGCTCATCGGAAATACCCTTTCCCTAGTAGCGTATGGCATTTTCATGGAGGAATTTTTGCACCACGTCGTGTTGCATTTCTTGTCTATCAATGAGATTTTAGCCCGTTTAATCGCGACGATCGTGGCGACCATTCTGATCTTGATGACTTCGGAATTCACCCCTAAAAGTGTCTTTTTGATTAATCCAGACGCCATTCTAGAGTTTTTAGCGGTACCCATATGGGTGATTTGCACTTTGATGTTTCCCTTGGTTTGGGTTACCGTGGGTCTTTCCAAATGGTTCATTACGAAAGTCCTTCGTCTAAGCTATTCGGAGGAGAAGCCGGCCTTCGGGTTAACGGATTTAAACCATTATCTCCAAAACCTAAACCGCAAAGTTTCGACCGAACAAGAAGCTGAAGTGGATCACAAGATTTTCCACAACGCACTTGAGTTTAAACAGGTAAAAGTACGCGATTGCATGATTCCGAGAACCGAAATTACTGCGATTGATATCGAAGATGGGATCGAGAAATTGAAAGAAGTTTTTCTAGAGAGTGGCCATTCGAAAGTTTTAGTGTACAAAGAAACGTTAGAAGAGGTCGTGGGCTATTGCCATTCTTTGGCCCTATTCAAAAAACCAAAAGATCTTCAATCCATTCTGACCAGCATTCCGATCGTCCCCGAGGCGATGCCAGCGAATGATTTAATGATCAAGTTCTCGAAAGAGCGTAAGTCACTTGCCTTAGTGGTGGATGAGTTCGGTTCAACGAGTGGATTAGTGAGTATGGAGGATGTGATGGAACAGATTTTTGGGGAGATTCAAGATGAGTATGATGATTCAGAAGACTGGATTGAGAAGCAAATTGATGAGACTACTTTCGTACTTTCTGGCCGGCACGAGATCGACTATTTGAATGAAAAATACGAATGGAATTTACCTGAGGGAGATTACGAAACTTTGGGTGGTATGCTGATTAGCTTGTATGAAGATATTCCGCAAGTCAATGAGATGATTACCTTAGCGCCTTTCCAATTCCAAATCTTAACGACGACTGACGCTCGAATTGATACGGTCAAAGTACTGATAACCGGCAAGATTACTCCGGCTCCATCTTCGGAATTACTGCATTAATACCCGCTGCAAGGTTTGGCTTTTCATCTGCGTTTCCTGCCATTCTTTTTCTGGAACAGAATCTTCCGTGATGCCACATCCGGCATAGAAAACCGCGTGATTTTCTTTGATTTCCACGGTACGCAAATTCACAAATAAATGTGTAGCATTACCAAGGTTCACAGGTCCTAAATAGCCCGAATACATTGAGCGTTTGTGCTTTTCTGTCGCTAGAATAAAATCAATGGCCGCTTGTTTAGGTGTTCCGCAAACAGCAGAAGTCGGATGTAATAAGCCTAACATCAAGCCGGGCAATTGTGGAAAATCCATTGCTTTCGTATCAACAATATATTCCGTTTTCAAGTGCAATAAATTTCCTGTAGAGATCGTCTTAGGACCTATTTCTGTATATTCTCTCAATCGAATCTTCTTGAAACAATCGATGATGTAGCGACTGACGAAGGCTTGTTCTTCGATTTCTTTTTGGGACCACCGCGCCTGCGAAGGTGATATCGGTAACCCGTCAACGTCTACTCCGGATTGTGTACCGGCTAAGGAAATTGTTCGGAAAATTCCCTCCTCATTTTGTTCCACTAAAATTTCTGGGGTCGCACACATCCAGATACCTTGGAGCGATGGAATATACAATGCACATACAAAGGCAGTGGGATAAGCGGCGCCTAATTCTTCGAGTGCCTTCATGACATCAAAACCAGCAGGTAGTTCTTGCTCGTCCGTCCTGGATAGGACTACTTTCTGTAAAGGACCTTGTTTGATGGCTTGAATGGCCTCCGCCACCCAGTTCATAAATTCACTTTTCTTGGCTGAATTTTCGGTCGGTGCCACGAAGGGGTTCGTACGTTCAGCTGGATGAATGGAAAAAGTCGTCAAAGAATCCGCTCGCAAAAAATAAGGAAGACCTAAGAATGGAGCGGCCAAAAAACCTTCCGACAAATCGCTTAAATTCCACCCTTCCGACAGCGTGGATCCACCTGAAAAATCTTGCAAAAGAAAGGCCTCCTCACCCTGCGGCAAGCGCCAAGTAGCCATTGCAGCTCCTTTTGCCATTCCCTCCTCCCACGCTAATCCTAATTTCATTTCAATGGTATAATCGCTACCGTTAAACGGCTAGCACAAATCAAATTTTCTTCTTCGTCGTGAATTTTAATCTCATATACATGCATAGTGCGACCGATGCGCAAGGGCACACAAGTACCTATTACGTAGCCCCCTCTAGCGGACTTTAAATGGTTTGCATTGATCTCAACCCCTACTCCCGTTTCCTTCATGGGATCTTTCAAAGCCAAAACCACGGCCGTACTTCCGATGGTTTCTGCTAAAACGACAGATGCTCCTCCATGTAACAAACCTAAAGGTTGTTTTGTTCGGTGGTCGACAGGCATTTTAGCCTTAATATATCCGGCTTGAACTTCGATAAACTCAATCCCCAGATGTTCGATCATATTGCCTTTTGACATCGAATTCAATGTCTCCAGCGAGATGGAAGTATTAAACATATATTTCGTAATTTTGGCTAAAATTCGGAATAAAATACGATTATCATGCACGTTCAACCTGATTTAGTGAAAGATATTTACCTGATTCGCCACGGCGAAACGGAATACAATCGCAAGCGGGTCGTGCAAGGCAGTGGAATTGATGCAGATTTGAATGAATTAGGCCAAAAGCAGGCCGCCGCCTTCTTCGCGCATTACCAAGATCTCCCGATTGATAAAATCTATACCTCTGCCCTGCGCAGAACGCATCAATCCGTTAAAGGCTTCATCGAGAAAGGCTTGCCTTGGGAGCAATACGAAGGCCTAAATGAAATTTCCTGGGGGAATAAAGAAGGGAAATCGCCTAATACAGAAGACGATCTTTACTATAAAAATTTGACGAAAACCTGGCGCGAGGGCAATGTTCACGTGCAATCAGAGGAAGGCGAAAGCCCAATCGAAGTACTAGAACGCCAAAAACCGATCGTCGACCTTCTTCTTTCGCGCAAAGAAGAAAAAGCCATTTTGATTGCGATGCACGGTCGCGCCATGCGGGTTTTACTCACCCATTTATTTAATGCGCCACTCCACCACATGGACAATTACGCACACCAAAACCTCTGCCTTTACCATCTGCAATACGATTATACAGCGCAGGAATTTAAGCTAGTGAAAGGGAATTGTGTGATTCACCTAGACGACTTACCCGAGTCTATGTAATATGTCTCAAAAGCGCATGTATTGGGTTTTTCAATCCAGCGGATGGTTCGCCTGGGCTCTCAATGAGGCGGTTTTATATACCAATCAGTATGGTTGGCATTGGGCCTGGTTATATGCGTCTTTGGCCAACATAACGTTAGCCATTTTTTTAACCCACCAATATAAACTTATTACGAAACAATACGCGTGGCAGGATTTGCCTCTTTTAGGGATGCTTCGCAATCATTTCATGGCGCTAATTTGCATGGCTGCCTGTCTAGTCGCACTCAATCTCCCTCTCGACCAATACCTATTAGGAGATAACTTCGAGGTTCAAATCAGCCCTTTCATCATCACCCAGTATCTGTTTAATTTTATGAAGCCGCTGGCGATTTGGATGTTGATCTATTTCTTCTTCCAATATTCGAAGAAACAGTTAGACATGGAACGCGAAAAAAATCAATTAGAACGCGCCATTCAGGAGACAGAGGGAAAAGTATTGCGTGCTCAAATGAATCCTCATTTCGTCTTTAATGCCCTAAACAGTATTCGCGCATTAATCACAGAAGATCCGAATAAGGCCAAAAAAGGAATCAACCAACTCTCTAAACTACTCCGAAGCTCTTTATTAACAGAGCGTAAAAAGACGATTACCATCGCGGAAGAACTAGATACGATTATAGACTATCTGAACCTAGAAAAGATTCGCTACGAAGAGCGCTTAACCTGGAAAGTAGACGTAGCGAAAGAAATAAATCAAGCTCATATTCCACCCATGTTGTTACAGACTTTGGTGGAGAATGCGATCAAACACGGTATTGCACATTCCTCGAAAGAAGGATTGATCGATATCAGAGGAGAGATCCTAGGTGATCAAATTCATTTACAGGTGATTAATCCAGGGAATTTGAAAAGTAGAGGGGAGTCCACAGGTATAGGTCTGATCAATTCCCAAAATCGACTCACCTTATTGTTCGGGGAGACCGCTCATATTGACTTAAAACCTTTGGACAAAAATCGCGTCCTTGCTTCCGTGACGATTCCGTACCTTGCTGAAACAATAGCCTAAATTCCATATGAAAGCCATCATCGTAGACGACGAACGCCTTGCCAGAAATGAACTGAAACGTTTATTAGAAAATTTCCCGTCCATCGAAGTGATCGGTGAAGCTGCGAATACCGATGAGGCGAGTCAACTCATAGAAGAATTACAACCCGATGTAGTCTTTTTAGACATCCAAATGCCTGGTAAAACAGGTTTTGAATGGTTAGAAGAATGGGATGGCTTCCTACCGGAGATTATCTTCACGACGGCTTTTGATGAATATGCGTTGAAGGCATTCGAGGTAAATGCTTTGGATTATGTGTTGAAGCCGATCGAATTAGCCCGTTTAAGTGAAAGCATTCAAAAATTAGAGTCCCGTTTTCAGCGTCCGAGCCGCACGGAAAAATCGGCAACTACTAACCATGTTTTAGGAGGAAATGATCAGATTTTCGTGAAAGACGGGGAGAAATGCTGGTTTGTTCGCTTAGATCGCGTGCGACTATGCGAATCGATGGGCAATTATGTTCGTTTGTTTTTTGACGACCAAAAACCGCTCGTATTAAAATCCCTCAATTCCTTAGAGGAGCGTTTAGATCCGAAGTTATTCTTCCGTTGCAACCGCAAGCACATCGTAAACCTGAACTTTATAGAAAAGATCGAACCTTGGTTTTCTGGCGGTTTGCAAGTGACCTTAAAAGGCGAAAAAGCAGAGAAAATCGAGATTTCCCGACGTCAATCGATCCGTTTTAAGGAGCTTTTGTCTCTTTAGTACTTGTAGTCGTTCGGGCAGGCGCTTCCCCTAACAAGAATCCATAGGGTTCTAAATGAGGGATGGAATCAAAAATCACTTTCATAACGGCAGTTAAAGGCAGGGCTAAAATCAAACCGGGAATTCCCCATAGTAATTCCCCGCATAACAAAGCCAGCATCGCGACCATCGGATTCATACTTACTTTCGACCCTACCACCAGCGGCGTAATGAAATTCGCTTCAATAAACTGGGCAGCCGCTACCCACGCCACCACGGCTAGCGCGTGCGATGGACTCAGGGTCACTAAGCTCAATAAGATGGGTAGCAGCGCTCCTATCCAAATACCTATATAAGGAATCAACAACAATATTCCAGTCAAAAACCCAAAAAACACCGGATATTCCACACCAATCCACCAAAAACCAACCGAGTTCAACACCCCCACAATCAGCATCACCACTAATAATCCAACCAAATATCCTTGGACCACCGAACCCGTTTTCTCCATCACTTTTGTTAAGACTTGGGCTTCTGTTTTAGGGAAGACTTTCTGCAAAAAGCTTTCAAAGAAATCGCGGTAGAATAAGAAGAAAAAAGTAAAGACGGGCACTAAAATCAAGGCGGTTATAGCGTGCATAGCCGTCGAAAACGTTGTGCTAATAATGACACCCGAGTTTTTTAACAAGGCCATCAACTCATTACTTAGCTCTAACATTTGCTTCCGACGCGAGATATTGAAATTAGCAGAAATAAAGGATTGCAAGCTGGATATCCACTTTTCAGCTTTTTTTGCAAAGAGCGGAAACTCAGAAGAAAATTCCATAATTTGTACTCCTGCTACAAAGAGCAAGGTAGAAATAAGTGCAAAGGTTAGCAGGATGGCGATGAAGATAGCAATTGCGCGGGGGAAACCTTTGGCCTCCATCAACTTACACGCAGGCAAAAGCAAAAGAGACAAGACGAGCGCAAAAGAAAGCAAAATCAAAAGGTCTTGTAATAAATAAGCTGCAGCAATAATCAAGGCCATTGATAAGAGGGCACTAGATAATCTAGACGAGTAAGCGATGTGGTTTGACATATTTAATAAATTAACAATTCCATAACATACATCTTTCTATATTTGTCAGGTTATCCGTTGAACAATTATGGCAACAGCTTCTAAAGCGTACAAAATTCTACTCGTTGATGATGATGTAGACATTTTAGAGTTATT
>CANLVU010000089.1 GCA_947494535.1 Cytophagaceae bacterium | reverse complement strand
GGGTTTAGAAGTGTCTGAGCAAAACATGATCGATAACATCATGATTGAATTAGACGGAACGCCAAACAAAAGTAAATTAGGCGCAAACGCGATTTTAGGCGTTTCTTTGGCAGTAGCAAAAGCAGCAGCGCAGGAAGTAGGCTTATCTTTATACCGTTACATCGGTGGCGTAAATGCAAACACGTTACCCGTTCCGATGATGAACATCTTAAATGGTGGTTCTCACGCAGACAATTCGATTGACTTCCAAGAATTCATGGTCATGCCAGCGAAAGCGGAGTCATTCTCTCACGCTTTACGTATGGGTACGGAAGTTTTCCACGCATTGAAAGGTGTGTTGAAGGCCAAAGGTTATTCAACTAACGTAGGTGACGAAGGTGGTTTTGCACCAAACATCAAGTCGAACGAAGAGGCTATCGAAATCGTTTTACAATCAATCGAAAAAGCAGGTTACAAACCAGGCGAAGAAATCTTCATCGCAATGGACGCAGCTGCATCTGAATTCTATGATGAGAAAACAGGTCTTTATACGTTCAAAAAATCAGACGGAAAGCAACTAAACTCAATGGAGATGGCTGCTTACTGGAAGACTTGGGCTGACAAATACCCAATCATCTCGATCGAAGACGGTATGGCTGAAGACGATTGGGCAGGTTGGGCTGAGCAAACGAAATTGATCGGTTCTAAATGCCAATTAGTAGGTGACGATTTATTCGTAACGAACGTGAAGCGTTTACAACAAGGTATCGACAAAGGCGTTGCAAATGCAGTACTAGTAAAAGTTAACCAAATCGGTTCATTAACTGAAACGATCGACACAGTTAACTTAGCGAAACGCAACTCTTACAAAAACATCATGTCACACCGTTCAGGAGAGACTGAAGATGCTACAATCGCGGACTTAGCGGTAGCATTGAACACAGGCCAAATCAAAACTGGTTCTGCCTCTCGTTCTGATCGTATGGCTAAATACAACCAATTGCTTCGCATTGAGGAGGAATTGGGTGCTAACGCATATTTCCCAGGTTTGAATTTCTAATTCTATGCTCGATCGCGTACGTAGTTTATTTTTAGGGCCAAATCGTTTCTATTACGTCTCCACCAGTGTTTTGTTGGTTTGGATGTTCGTCTTAGACAGTAACGATATTACGGTTCAATATAGACTCTACACCGAACTGGCAGACCTGAAGGCAGAACACGAATACTATCGGCACAAATTAAAAGAGCTGAAACAGGAACGTGCTGCCGTCATGGGCAATCCAGCGTTATTAGAAAAATACGCTCGCGAGAAATACTTCATGAAGCGACCATTCGAGGATGTCTTCGTGATAGTCGATCAAGAGAATCAACCGATTGAAAAATAAAAGAAGCCCGGCGCCTAGCGCTGGGCTTCTTTTATTTCAAAGCATAAAGAATAAAGCACAAAGAATAAAGATGGCATCGCCTCTGGCGAATTATAGAGAATGTACCTCTACGGTCTCCATACCTGATAATGTGTGAAATAAACTTCGAGGTACTCAGGCGACTTTCCAGGTATTGACAGAATGTGTCAATACGCGAAAATGCCATTCAGCACTTTGAAAGTATTTCAACCTATTTGTGCCCTAGAAATGTCTCAAGGCTACTTCGGACTAAGCGACTCAGTCGCGACTAAGTCCCGCAGGGACGACTAAATCGCGAAGCGATGACTCCGACTACGTCGGAATGACTATGCCCGCAGGGCGACTTCTAGTCGACTTATTCTAAATCGAAAAGCTCCGCTTTTCAATTTAGAATAACGCCACCCCCGTCATCTCTTTCGGTTGAGCCACGCCCATCATCTTCAAGATCGTAGGAGATATGTCACCCAGTTTGCCATCGCGAAGCGTAGGTTTGAAGTCGTTGTCTACCAAAATACAAGGAACAAGGTTTGTTGAGTGGGCCGTGTTTGGTGAGCCATCTTCGTTCATCATCACGTCCGCGTTTCCGTGGTCAGCGATGATGATGAAGGAATAGCCGTGTGCAAGACCCGCTGTTACGACTGCCTCGGCGCAAGCGTCAACGGTTTCGACTGCCTTCACTACGGCAGAGAAAACGCCCGTGTGGCCTACCATGTCAGGATTAGCGAAGTTTAAGCAGACGAAGTCTACCTCTTCTTTTTCTAATTCGGGGATCAACGCATCGCGAAGATCTGCGGCAGACATTTCGGGTTGAAGATCGTAGGTGGCTACTTTTGGGGAGTTGCGTAGGATGTTTTGTTGTCCTGTAAAAAGGGCCTCGCGACCGCCGGAGAAGAAGAACGTAACGTGTGGGTATTTTTCGGTTTCGGCGATGCGAATTTGTTTTTTACCCGCGCCCTCTAAGACCTCACCCATTGTCATTGGAAGGTTAGAATCGTTGAAGATCACGTGGACGTTTTGGAACTCTTTATCGTATTCCGTCATCGTCAAGTAGTACAAGTTCAATTTGTGCATGTTCTCCTCGTGGAAATCACGCTGCGTTAATGCCTGCGTAATTTCACGACCACGGTCGGTGCGGAAGTTGAAGCAGATGACGACGTCGCCCTCTTGAATATTGCCAATAGGAGCACCTGAAGCATCGGTCATGATGATTGGGTGGATGAATTCGTCCGTTACACCTGCAGCGTAGCTAGCTTCGATGGATTTCAATACATCGGTAGAAGGATTTCCTTCGCCATGGACCATCGCTTTGTAGGCCAAAGCCACCCGCTCCCAGCGATTATCACGGTCCATCGCGTAGTAACGACCCGTTACTGATGCGATTTGCGTGTTGGTTTTTAATGTGTGTTGGTATAAATCGGTCATGAATTTTAGACCTGATTTGGGATCCGTATCACGACCATCTGTGAAAGCATGGACAAAAACTTTGCCCAAACCTGCTTCCGAAGCCGTCGAAAGTAATGATTTCAAGTGCTCGATGTGTGCGTGAACGCCACCGTCGGACACGAGGCCCATGAAGTGAACGGACTTGTTATTTGCTTTGGCATATTCGAATGCCTTTGCCAGTTCAGGCTCTTGGCCTAAGGTATTTTCAGTGACTTCTTTGTTGATGCGAACGAGGTTTTGGTAGACCACGCGGCCTGCCCCTAAGTTCATGTGGCCCACCTCGGAGTTGCCCATTTGGCCCTCTGGTAAACCTACTGCTAAGCCGGACGCCTCTAATTTCGAGTGCGCATATTTGCTGTAAAGCGAAGAAATAAATGGCGTTTTGGCCGCGTCGATTGCGGAAACTTTGGGATTTGTTGCGATGCCCCAGCCATCTAAGATCATTAAAACTACTTTCTTATCCATTGATTATTGTATTACATTTCAGGTCAAAATTACCCATTTCTAGGCAATTTGCCTAGATTCTATTGTTCATTTGTTCTGCCAAAACCTTAATATCCACCACCTCAATCGTCTTCTTTTCGGTCGGAAAGGCAGCCACCTCGATCATCGCTTTCGCTAACTCTTCCAAACTAGACGCCGTCTTCCCCGCCACCAATAATAGTATCGGATAGATCCAATTGACATATTTATAGTATTTCAAGGTGAATTTATTACCCCTCATCGGCTCCAAATAACCCGGTCTAAACGAATACGAATCCCGAAAACCCATCTTTTTCAAATCATTTTCCGTCTTCCCCTTCACCCGCGCCCACATAATCGAACCCTTTTCGGTGCTGTCCGTGGACATCCCAGAAATATAGCTGAAGCTAATTGTTTTGGGCATTTGGGCCGCAAAACCCAAAGTCAAATCGTAGGTCTTGCGCCTAAACTCTTCTTCCTTCATCCCTACAGAGGAAACCCCTAGGCAAAATAGGCACGCATCGTAGTCTTTTACCACCTCTTTGATCTCTTCCGGATGATAGAAATCTGATAAGAAATACTCTTTTAGTTTTGGGTGCGCATGTCCAGACGGCTTGCGACTAATCGCCAAAACCTCCTTCACAAACGGCGAACGCAACGCCTCCAGCATCACGCCCTCGCCCACCATACCGGTCACCCCGGTCACAATCACTTTGATTTGTGGATTTTCCATCGTAGAATTGAAAAAATATTAAACCTATGTCTACCTCCCGCCGCGATTTTATCGCCCTAGCCTCGACCTTGCCCTTTGTGGCATCAGCTGAACCTTCTACGAAAATGACCTTCATACATCATGTGTTGTTTTGGGCCAAAAACCCTACCTCCACCACCGAAACCGATCAACTTTACCGCGCCCTAAAAACGTTAGGCACCCTTCCGATGATCGCTGCCGCCCACGTAGGCAAGCCCATCGTAACGGATTTCGATAAACCAGTAACAGAAGCAAGTTACACCTTTTCAGTCGTCCTAGTTTTCGACAGCGCCGAAAAAGAGAAAGAATACCTCTACCACCCACTCCACAAGAAGTTCATTGATGAGAACAAGCACCTTTGGGGAAAAGTTCAGGTGATAGATTCATTAGCGGAGTAGGCGCATTGACTGCGTCGAAGTCATCGCTGCGCGATTTAGTCGCGACTTTGTCGCTTATTCGTCCTGCGGACTTAGTTAGTGGATTATTTTTTGATTAGCATTAGAACGATGCCTATTGTGATGGATAACTGGCCTACCCAGAAGATAAATAGCCATTTTAGAATTTCAAATTTCGTTTCAGAAAGTTCTTTGCTTACAAATTCCTTTGTGGCCAGATTCTGATCTAAGTGGTCGTGTATTTCGTGAATGGCGGATACAAATTCCATGGCGTCAGAATCTTTTAGGTGCAATTTAGCACGAGCTAAATCGTATAGTTTGATGTTTAGTGGTTGCATGGATAAATGTAACCTAAATTATGGGGAATACCGTTTAATAAACTGATAATTTAGAAGCGACGGTGTCGCTAGTCGTCACTTCGTGACTTGGTCGCCTTTGGCTTAGTCATCGCGATGCGATTTAGTCATTACTTAGAAATCTGGTCTTTGAACTTTGCTCTTTAATAATTGACACTTTCTGTCAATACCTGAATAGCCCTCTCAGTACCTCGAGCTTATTTCATCACAATAGTGCCAAAGAAGCATTGAAATGCACTTAGCGAAGAGAACGGCGTCCTAAAATATACATCCCCACCGCGGAAACGATCAATAGCACCACAGAGACTACATCTTGCCATCGCAATAATTCGGGCCGTGCAAACAGCAAAGCCCACGAAGAAGCGGAAATTCCTGTAAAGACCGCCAAAAATGTTCGTGGTAACATGCCCAAAGTTCCAGCCGTAATAAAGGAGCGGAAGGGAACGCCTACGAAAGCCATGATTGCATTTGTGATGGCGAAAGGGAAAATTGGAGAAAGCCGTGCGAGGAACACCCAGGAAAAGGAGGATGACCGCACGTTCGCTAGGAAACTAGAAGGAACGCGCGACAGCAGAGCTGTCGCGCCGAATTTTTTGGCAAGAAAATAACCCAAAGCCGAAGCCGCCGAGTAAGCCAAAATCAACGGCAATAGCCCCGAAAAGCCATAAACATAGCCCGTAAACAAGGCAAAAAATGTCGTAGGACACAGAGCCAGGCCCATAATTAAACAAGCACAAATCCAAAAAACCACAGACTCAACCATAGAAAACGACGTAAAAAACGTAGGATTAGCCAGCGCGTAATAGCCCAAAAAGCCAGACGCCAGCAAGGGCAATAGGCCCATCCAAACGAGGTAGAGCGTTTCGTAAACGAGTTTTTTGTTCATAAAAGGGCCCCGCAAAGGGGGCAATTATCCCCCAAAGTTAATACCTTTGTACGCTTATGGAAATTGCGATCATAAAATACAATGCGGGGAATGTGGCGTCGGTGATGTACGCGTTGGATCGTATTGGGCAAAATTACCAACTAACAGATGACCACGAGCAGATTAAAAAGGCCGATAAAGTGATTTTTCCGGGGGTTGGTGAGGCGAGTACGGCGATGGCTTATTTGAAAGAAAAGGGCCTAGACACATTGATAAAGGGGTTGAAGCAGCCAGTTTTGGCGACCTGCATCGGAATGCAATTGTTGTGCAAGCACTCGGAAGAGGGAAACACAGATTGTATTGGGGTGTTTGACGTGGAGGTAAAGAAGTTCATTAGTAAAGACTTGAAAATTCCGCACGTAGGGTGGAATTCGATCGTGAAAAGTGGTGAAAATCCTTTAATGAAAGGACTGAAAGAAGAAGAGTTCGTGTATTTCGTACACTCTTTTTATGCGCCCGTAAATCAGTATACGACAGCGGTTTGCGAGTATGAGCAGCCGTTTTCGGCGATGTTACAAAAGGATAATTTTTATGCCGCGCAGTTTCACGCGGAGATCAGCGGAAAGGCTGGCGAACAGATTTTGAAAAATTTCTTAGCACTCTAATATGTTTCAACTAATTCCGGCGATCGATCTGATAAATGGGCAATGCGTGCGATTGACTCAGGGTGATTATGGCCAAAAAACGGTCTATTCAGAAGACCCTTTGGAGATCGCCAAAGCCTTTGAGGGGGCCGGAATT
>CANLVU010000088.1 GCA_947494535.1 Cytophagaceae bacterium | reverse complement strand
AAGCGGTTTATCTCCTTTTCGAATGGTTGAAGTAACTTCTAACTCATCTTGGAACGACATCACCGGTAGGATAGGGCCAAAAATTTCCTCTTGCATAATGCGCATGTCAGGAGTGCAATTAACTAGAACCGTTGGCTCAATAAAACAATCATCTGAATCAGTCTTTCCTCCAAACAAAACTTGGGCTCCTTTTTCCTTCGCATCCTCTAAAATCGAAACAATACGATCAAAATGACGGCGATTAACAATTCGAGCATAATCCTTACTTTTGGCTACGTTCTTTCCGTAAAAGGTTTCCACTGTAGCCTCCAAAGCCTTTAAAAAAGAGAAATAATTCTTCTCGTGCAAATAAAGGTAATCGGGAGCAATACAGGTTTGGCCATTATTCAAGAACTTACCCCAAGCTATTTTAGCCGCTGCTTCTTCCACATTTACTTCTGGACCTACAATCGCAGGAGATTTTCCTCCTAATTCTAAAGTTACAGAGGTCAAATGCTTCGCTGCTGCAGCCATCACCACTTTTCCAATTGCCGGGCTTCCTGTGAAAAATATGTGATCAAATTTTTGTTCTAATAAAAACGTAGATACACTTGCATCTCCCTCAAATACAGCCACTTCACTTTTATCAAAAAGAGATGAAATCATCTTTTGAATGAATCCAGCTGTAGCAGGGCTTAACTCGGATGGCTTCAAAATCACCGCATTACCCGCTGCAATTGCGTGCACTAAAGGGCAGATCGAAAGATTAAAAGGATAATTCCAAGGTGAAATAATCAAGCAGAGTCCTTTTGCTTCATATTGCACTAAACCTTTCGTTCCTAACAACATTAAAGGAGTAGAAACCGACTGTGGTTTCATCCAAGATTTTAAATGCTTAATTGTATGCTGAATCTCGCGCTTCACACCTAACATTTCCGCGATTACTACTTCAGAAGCAGGTTTCTTAAAGTCCGAATATAGGGCATCACATAGTTCATCTCTGTGCTGCATTAAGTAACTTTCAACTTTACGTAATTTCTCGATGCGCTCCGTAGCAGATGAAGTAGACAATCGCAATAAAGCCGATTTCTGTAGATTAAGAACGTCTAGAATTTGATTTTCCATAGTTAAAAAATGAATTGTAATTTTTCCTCTAACTCGTCAAAATAATAATTGTTTCCACTCGGTTTGCGCAACGAATGACCCGCTACATACCACAAACCATCCCCTGGATAAACAGCTAAACTAGCACTTTTGCAGTTCTGATTTGCTTTATCAGCTGAAAATTCGGCGATAAAAACGTGATTCATTAATTCCCTTAATTCTTCCCAATTAGAAAATGTTTTCTCTCCTTCTTCACTGTCTTGATAGCTAAATCTTAAGGAGGCAAAAGACATTTCGCCTTCTATCTTACGCCAATTCCCTGCGCGGTCTTTAAATTGAAAACCTAGATAAAGCGGTAATTCGCGGCCATCTATTTCGAACATCGCCTGCATAAATTCTTGAATCAAGGATTCTTGAGGTTCTAAATACAAAGGCACATTGGGTGTAGTGTCATTCGCTTCCAAGGTAATAAAAGGTTCCTGATCCTTGGGAGAGCAAGACCCTGTCACATACTCTTGAAAGGAAGAACCTAAACGATCTCTCCAGACTAAAGGTAAATCACCCGAATAAGTCCAACTATCATCTGGGACCAAACCGTCAGCAATTAATTCGTCACGTGAAAAATCAGAGCGATCGATGTATTGAATTTCAATAGCCACATCGGGCTTATCAGTATCGAATTGGTTAAACGTAAATACCGCTTCTAAATGATAAGGCGCTGGCACATTAATGGGCGACTCATAAAATAGTTTAAAGCTGCGGGATAAATTATTCGGATTCATCTAAAGGGAATTAAGGTACAAAGCTACGGTTTTCGCCGTATCAATTTTAGCACTCGCCGTTTTTATAAAGGTAGGAAGGCAAATGATTTCTTTGGGAATTTCATAAGAATCCAAAAGATCCTCCGTCACATTAAATGTTACGGTTTCTGCAGTTTCCACAAACAACACCAACTTACTTCCCCAGAATGCATCTGAAATTCCAGCTGCAAATAGGGGCAAGGAAGTCATTGCTCGATAAACAGCTTCTATTTTTTCTGGCTGCAACTTAATGCCTCCTGAATTAATCACCCGATCTAAACGTCCCTTTAAGGTAAATCGCCCATGTTCTTTTAATTGTACCACATCACGCGTCTCTATCCACTTATTCTCGGTCACTGCAGCACAGATCAATAGGCAATCCATGTCATTTTGTGCAATTTGAACCCCTGGTAAGGTTTGAAAATCAGTTTGATTCCAGGTTCGAAAAGCAATGTGAGAAACCGTTTCTGTCATACCATAGGTCTCGTAAACGGGAAAACCGTATTCTTTTCTCAAGCTTTCCGGGACGGAAGCACCGCCCAAGAGAACACCTTTTGTACATTGAAAATAATCGCTAAGTTGAACGCCAGAATCTAATATCGTCGCCCATTGCGTAGGCACGAAAGAGGCGAGGTGAATATCAGTGGGAGGGATTTGGATTAACGGATTTTGGCAAGGCTCTACTAAAATCAACGCTAATTCGTGCACCAATGCACGTACTAACACCATCGCCCCTGCAATATACGTGGGCGGCAAAGATAATAGGGCCACGTCTCCTTTCTCTAGTTTCAACCAATCTCCAGTCATCTGCGCAGACAAATACATGCGCTCTCGAGAGATCACTATGGTCTTAGGTTCGCCAGTAGAGCCTGAAGTATGAAAGGTGAATTCCGTTTGACCCGCTCGCCAAGCTTGACAAAAACCAAAGACTTGCCGCTCAAATTCTGTTTCAGCGATAGGGAAATCCAAGAATAGCGTAGTCAGATGAAGCATATAATTAGAGAAACTTTCCAAAATTAACCAAACATTCTCTAATTTCGTAGGTTATTAAAGGTACACCCTTTACCAAGTCTCATTTATGTCAGAAGAAGCATTTTTTAATCCGATTAATCCTGATAAAGTAGCCGAAAATCCTGGTTTACTTCCTTATGCCCATACGGCAGGTGGAGCAGTTATTAAACCGGATGATATGGGTAAGGTAAAAGGCCGTTCCATGCTTGCGATGCGCCAGCAGACTGATCGCCAAATGAACCAATTGTACGAACAAATGGAAGTTTTGGCACGTCAAGCCAAATTATTATCAGAACGAAAAGAGATTTCAGAACGAATCTACGATGCAGCTATGGGTTTCGAACCCATCATTAGTGAAACGTATTATTTATACGAAAAAGAGAACGGAGCAGATTTACTTTCCTTAGTAGCACCAGAGGAATGGGGCCGTTCTTTTAAATATAGTCGTTTTTTAGCCAAAGTAACTTTATTAGCTGACCATACATGGGAGGTAGAATACAACGAATCAAACTAATACATTTATGATTTCATCTTTCCCTTGGGAAACCATCAAAACCTACGAGGATATCTTGTTTCAATTCTATAATGGAATTGCAAAAATCTCCATTAATAGACCTCAAAAACACAACGCATTTACTCCATTAACCGTACAAGAAATGTCCGAAGCAATGGAATTAGCCCGTCAAGATCCACGGGTTGGCGTTGTTATTTTAACTGGTGAAGGAGGAAAAGCTTTTTGCTCCGGAGGAGATCAGAGTGTTCGTGGAGATGGTGGTTATGTAGGGAAAGACACTGTACCACGTTTAAATGTATTGGACTTACAACGTCAAATCCGAACCATTCCTAAGCCAGTAATAGCGATGGTTGCCGGCTGGGCTATCGGTGGTGGTCACGTGTTACATGTTATCTGCGATTTATCAATAGCTGCTGAAAATGCCCGTTTTGGTCAAACTGGACCCAATGTGGGGTCATTTGATGGTGGTTTTGGAGCCTCCTATTTAGCACGTGTTGTGGGCCAAAAGAAAGCGAGAGAAATCTGGTTCTTGTGCGATCAATACGACGCTGCAGATGCACTGCAAATGGGATTAGTTAATAAAGTGGTGCCTTTAGAAGATCTTGAAAAGACAACAATAGCTTGGTGCGAAAAGATCTTAGAAAAAAGTCCTTTAGCGCTACGCATGTTAAAATCAGCATTCAACGCTGAATTAGATGGTCAGGCAGGTATTCAAGAATTAGCTGGAAATGCGACACTCTTGTACTATTTGTCAGATGAGGCCAAAGAAGGCAAGAATGCTTTCCTTGAGAAACGTAAACCTGATTTTTCTAAATTCCCTAAATTCCCTTAACGATGAATTATTGGTTAGTAAAATCTGAGCCATTCAAATATTCTTGGGATGATTTCGTTAAGGAGGGGAAATCTGTTTGGGACGGTGTACGCAATTACCAAGCTCGAAATAATATGATGGCGATGAAAAAAGGGGATTGGGTCTTTTTTTATCATTCCAACGAGGGGATGGAGGTTATAGGTTTAGCGGAAGTACAGAGAGAATATTTTCCAGATCCTACTACAGAAGATCCGCGTTGGGTAGTAGTAGAACTAATTCCAGTGAAGAAATTTGCTAAAACAGTAACTTTAAAGTCGATGAAAGCCGATAATCGATTGTCAGGTTTGGCATTAATTAAGCAATCGCGTTTATCCGTAACTCCAGTCGCAAAAGCAGAATTCGATATTATTTTAAGCCTAGCTGAATAAAATATGAAATCAATCCGCCTTTTCCTCGTGTTAATCCTAAGTAGTTTTATCTCTTTTGCTCAACAAATGAAGAGAATTGAAATTATTGCTGGATCAAATCAATTGGAAACTTTCTCTATTCCACTAGGAGAAAAAGGAGTGATTGTATTAAACCACATTGGCAAATCTGAGTTTGTCATCAGAAAATTCGATAAAGAATTAGAACAAGTCTGGACAAATCAAGGAAGCGTGGATGCAAATCTTGATTATGTGACACATTGTTACGATGGGAAATTTTTGAATTTGTTGTTTAGCCGCTATAAAAGTAATAATTATTACATTGTTCGGGTTAATCCTCAGGATGGTAAAATAGAGAAATTTCAAATTTTCTCCGTTGAAAAAATGGAAATTTCAAATTTTAAGGCACTAAATGAATCCTTGTTTATTGGTGGAGTTGTCAATAATGGTCCCGTTATTTTATTTACGAATTTAAGCGAGAAAATTACCCGTATTCTTCCCGTAGTGGTCAATGGGGATGCTGAAATCCAATCTATGGATTTAGACACGGTGCAGCAACAAATTAATGTGGTTTATTCGGTGGGGAAAAAGGCGAAAAACTATCAGTTGATTTTAAAGTCTTTTGATGAAGATGGAAATCAATTAGGTCAGATCACCATGAATCCGAAGGTAGAATATGCTCAAATGAATGCAAAATCAACACAATTAAATGATTCTCTTCAAGTGGTGGTAGGCACTTACGGTCATAAAAATACCATTGGATCTGGAAGAGGACCGAGTTCTCAAGGTTTATATTTTTCTTCTTATTTGGATGGTGAGCAACAAGAAGAAAAATTCCACAGTTTCACCCAATTCAATAATTTTTTCAATTTCTTAGGAGAAAAACAGAAAAGTAAACAAGAGAAAAAGATTAAAACCAAAGAGAATAAAGGGGAAGAACTGCGATTAGATTATCGCTTATTAATGCACGAGATTATTAAAAAAGGTGATCATTACATCGTGGTAGCTGAAGCATTTTATCCTGACTATAAATATGCTAATTATTCACCATTCGGTGGTAACATGTTAGGAGGGGGATTATTTTCACCTTGGAATATGCTTTATAATCCCTATAGATGGGGATATGGTAATTATGGCCTATATTCTCCATTCTCTAGCTATTATAGTCCATGGGGATATAGAGGATTTAATTCTTACAGTAATTCGCAACAATTTGATGGATGGATATATACACATGCCGTGATTGCAGAAATAGACGAAAAAGGTAACTTAGTATGGGATCATTCCATTGATTTAAATGATATTAAAGAAGATAAATTGATACAAAAGATTAAAACTTCCCTACATGGAGACATACTTACCTTGTCATACCAAAGAGGCAACTATATCATTTCTAAATACATAACCGCTCAAGGTCAATCTGGAGAGGAAAAGATTCAAGAATTAAGTTCACAGAATGAGGGAGATAAAATTCGACGTCAAGAAAAATCAGATTTGAATTTCTGGTATGGCAACTATTTTCTAGCTTCTGGTAATCAAACAATTAACAATTCAGAGGATGGAAGACGTTCTGTGTATTTCCTAACTAAAATCCCATTGAACCCCTAAAATTTGAAAAATTCTACTTCTATTGCTATTGAGACACCCTTATTTTGGGGTAAAAACTATGAGTTAATTGACTCAGGAGGGTTTGAAAAACTTGAGCAATTTGGAGCTTTTGTGGTGAGACGGCCTGAGCCTCAGGCTGTTTGGCAGAAATCTCTTTCAGAAGAATTCTGGGCAAGTAAAGCTAATGCCTATTTCAAAAAAGAAAAGGGGAGCGTAGAGCGTGGAGTGTGGGAAGTGAAGAAAGGGGTTCCAGATAAATGGTTCATGCCGTATAAATCAGAGACATTAGATTTAAATTTTAAGATATCTTTATCCTCTTTTAAGCACGTAGGTATTTTCCCTGAACAAGCGTCTAATTGGTAGTT
>CANLVU010000087.1 GCA_947494535.1 Cytophagaceae bacterium | reverse complement strand
TTATCTAAACGACGGGAGAACAATTGTTTCTTGTAGAACACTTAAATACTACGAGCCATTTCTAATTGAACGTGGATTCATTCGTCCTTCAAAATCTGCCATTGTCAATGTGAATGCCATTCAAACGATCGATTTTAATCATCAAAAGGCCATAAAACTGAATAATGATCAAAACATCTCCATTTCTCGGAGACAAATAAAACCGCTGAAGGATTTGTTTAAAGCGATGGCTTAATCGCCACTTCGCGACTACCTAGATAAGAGATTATAGAGTAAAGAGTAGAGATGGGCTCCCTTGTTCTGCAAAAGCACTATTAGTGAAATAACGTCGAGGTACTCAGAGGCGTTTTCAGGTATTGACAGAAAGTGTCAAGACTCTCAAAGTTCAAATATCAAAGTTGAAAGCAAAAAGAGGCTACTGTCAACACCCTTCGGACTCATTCCCTCTGGACTATCGACTAGCGACTATCATTTCTCTCTACTCTCTTATCTCTACTCTAGCCGCTCCGCGGCTAAACCGGCACATGCACCAACTTCTTCGTCTCAAAGAACTCCTCCTTGAAGTGTTTGGAAAGATGAAACACTTTATGCTTCCGCTCTAGTTCTTTCAATTCTTCCATCAAATCCCCTCCCTTTAGGCAAAGAAGTCCGTTCTTCAAGTCGTGGTAACTATTCGGGCTGATCTTCTTTTTCACCCAGCCGAAGAAAGGCAACAAACGCGTCACCGCGCGAGAAATAACAAACTCAAACTCGCCTTCCACATCTTCCGCGCGACCGTGAGTGGCCGTGACATTCTTCAAACCAAGAGAATCTGCAACACCTTGAACGACTTTGATCTTCTTCCCGATACTGTCTACTAAATGGAAGTTTACCTCCGGAAAGAGGATGGCCAAAGGAATGCCAGGAAAACCACCGCCTGTTCCTACGTCTAATACTTCTGTGCCCGGTTTGAATTCAATAAATTTAGCAATCGCTAGGGAGTGTAAAACGTGGTGCAGCATCAAATTATCAATGTCCTTGCGTGAAATGACATTGATCATCTCATTCCATTCAGAATACAGAGGAAATAATTGCTCGAATTGAGCTTGTTGATGCTCTGTTATTGATGGAAAATAGTGCTTGATGATGGCTGCTTTCATATTATTTTTTCTTTCTTCTGGCCTTCTTGGATTCTGAAAGCAATTTCTTTGCCTCTGTGTATTGAGCAGACTTCTTTTCGGCGTGTTCTAATACTTGTTTACAGTAATCGACTGCCTGATCATAATTTTGCTGTTGGTAGGAAATGCGGGCTAAGCCTAATAGAGAGGCCCAATAATAGCCTGAATCCATTGCATCCGTGGACGTAGAGAAGGCCATGCACTGTTTGAAGTAGTTGATGGCTTCAGACTGATTTCGATAGACGTACAAGGCGTAATAGCCTAAAATATAACTCGCATACCTGCCTGAGGTTGCTTCGTAACCTACTTGATGCTGATCTAAACGTCGCAGGATTTCTTTTGCAAGCGATGTTGCTTCTTCCATATTACCGCTCAAAAAGGCAGAACGGGCATAATAGCGGTGAAAATAAGGATTATCTGGGAAGGTCTCAGAGGTGTATTTGGCCATCCCATAGGCCTTCTCATTCATGTTTTCAATTCCATAAATCTGCAAAAGAAAATAACGGGCTTCGGTCCGGGTGTAGAAGGCTTGGTAGCTAACCTTTTCCAATTGCGAGATACCTTGACTCTTATCCGCTTTGGGGAATAACCACAAAACAGGTCTTAATAAAGGAAAATTTTGCTTAATGAAGAAGTAATAATAGTTGTACAACCCATCTCCAAACATGAGTTCCGGGCTGAAATCAGCAAAGTTGCGGGAGTATTCGAGGTACTTTAGGGCATTTTTGGCGGCCAAAGTAGCGCGGGTCCAGTGTTTGCGTTCCGCGTGGAGGCGGCCTTTGAATGCGTAAGCTGCGGCCATGAAGAAGGCGGCTTCTGGATTTTCGGTTTCGTCGTAGATCTTTTCGGCCTTGTCGATGCTTTGGTCCATATATTCGATCAAACGATCGTCATAGACCTCATTTTTCGTATTAGGCACAATCTTCCACCACTGCATCAGTCCCAATAAAAAATCAGGGAGCGGATGATCTGGGTACTTAATCTTTAAATAATTGAATTCGCGTTCAGCTTCCGGAAAATGGAAGTTATACATCTGGTTGATGGCCACGGTGGCCTCCGTCTGAACTTCGGTGGTTAGTAAAAGCATTCCTTTGGAACGCTCCTTTTCCGCCTCATCCGCCTTCTTCCACCACTGAGCATTCGAATCGAATGAAGGTAGAAGAAGGCCGAAAATTAAGGCTATACTACTAAGATGAGATCTCAATTTGGTCGCCATTTTGGTTTAAGAATTTAAATTCTGTTATGCCAAATGAGGAATCTTCCATAATCGTAATCCAGGTCTTGTACTTAAAGAACCAGTTCATGCGAATAGAAGGGAAACCTTTTGTGAAGTAAGCGCTCAAGAAGGGGTGTACCAAGATGGTCAATTTCTTCTCGTTCTGCTTCGTCAACAAATGTTCCAAATGCTGTTCTACAATGTCAGATACCGCAATACTCGCCGTAATACTTCCTGTTCCGCCGCAGCTAGGACAGGTTTCGTGCGTGGCTACGTTCATCTCTGGACGCACACGCTGACGGGTAATTTGCATCAAGCCAAACTTCGTTAAAGGCAAAATGGTGTATTTCGAACGATCTCCGCGCATTTCATCGCGCATGATGTCCTGAATTAACTTGCGGTTATCCGCCTTCTTCATATCGATGAAGTCGATCACGATAATACCGCCCATATCGCGTAAACGCAATTGGCGAGCTACTTCTTTCGCAGCTTCTCGGTTCACACTTAAGGCGGTTGCTTCCTGATCATCCTCCGAATTCGACTTATTTCCCGAATTCACGTCAATCACGTGCAATGCTTCCGTGTGTTCCACGATTAAATAACCTCCACCAGGCAATGAAACCGAACGGCCAAAAAGCATTTTCAATTGCTTTTCAATGCCTAATTGTTCGAATAACTTGGTTTTGCTTTGGTGTAACTTAACAATCTTCTCCTTTTCAGGAGCGACATTGTGTACATAGCCTTTTGCCTCATTGTACAATTCTGGTGTATCAACGATGACATTATCGAAATCATTGTTCAATAGGTCGCGTAACATCGAAGTGGCGCGACTCATTTCCCCGATAATTCGGTCACCAGCTTTGGCATCCACTAATTTTGCTAAACCATCCTCCCATTTCGCAATGGAATCTTTCAGGTCACGCTCCATTTCTTCCACTGCTTTACCTTCCGCGACTGTACGTACAATTACGCCGTAATTCTTTGGCTTAATCGAGTTCATTAGCTTTTGAAGGCGATTGCGTTCCGCTTTCGATGTGATCTTTTTAGAGATATTCACCCCGTTCGCAAAGGGAACTAAAACAAGGAAACGACCTGCGATAGAAATATCGCAAGATAGACGAGGCCCTTTAGTGGAAATAGGCTCTTTAACGACTTGAACTAAAGCTAAATGCCCTTTTTGAACAGCTTTCTCGATCTTCCCTAATTTATCAATTTCGGGCTCAAGCTTGAAGTTCTCTAAGCGAATAACTTTCGTTTTTTTCGTCATTACCTCCCGCGTAAACTTCTGCAGGGTAGGTAAATTAGGTCCTAGGTCATGGTAATGCAAGAATGCATCTTTCTCATAACCGATGTCAATAAAAGCGGCGTTCAGTCCAGAAACCAATTTTTTAACCGTTCCGAGGTAAATATCCCCTACGGAAAACTGAGGTTCTGACTGTTCAATATGGTACTCTACAATCCTTTTGTCATGCAAAAGGGCGATCCGATCCCCCTTGGGAGTCGAATTAATGATTAATTCATTGCTCACAATTTATGTCGAGAAGAAGGGTAGTAGGCTACATTTAGCCTATATAGTCTAAAGATACAGGAAATTAAACGCCAAAAACAGGCCATTTCGAAAAATGCCTGTTCCTGCGTTACCTAAATTCAAATCCCAAAATGGAAAATGGATTTACGAAGACTACTTCTTCTTGTGACGATTCTTGCGAAGACGCTTCTTTCTTTTGTGAGTAGAGATTTTGTGACGTTTTCTTTTTTTACCGCAAGGCATAATGTTAAGAATTAATGTGTAAATACTATACGAAGTTGACTTTCAACCTCAATGATCCTGCATTTCTGCAAGCAACTCTTTCGCGGCTTTCTGCTCCTGGGCATCTTTAGATTGCTCTAAAACACGCTTCAAGACTTTCTGAGCCTCTTCTTTTTTATCTAACTGGGCTAAACAAAAACCGAGATTTAACGCGGCTTTATGGTTATTAGGCTCCAGCTTCAATATCTGGGTGAATCGTTCTTGGCCTTTGCCAAACTGATTCGATTTAATCGATAATATCCCTAAATTAAACAGCGCTGGCACAAACGTGGGCTCTTGTTCAATCACTTCGCGAAGCAGCGTAATGCCCTTCATCGGAGTGGGTGTATCTACGTAAGTCATCGCCATGTTCGACTTTACCAGCAAGTTGTTCGGATCGATGGCCAAAGCCTTCGTGAAGTACAATCTCGCCTTTTCACCCATTTTACTGCCTTTCTGTGCATTCAAAGCATACGTTTGTGCTTCAAAAAACAGCTGACCGGCACGCAAAACGTTCGTCAAACTGGGATGCTGATCCGCATAATTCGCTGCAAAAACCGCAGCTGAATCATAATGACTCGCATTCATAAAAGCACGCATCAGATTTTCTAAGGCTTTCGCCTGTGAAGCATCTGTCTTTGCAGCGGCAAAAGCCGATTTCAATCCAGAAATCTCTTTCAGCTGCGCAGGAGTCAAAGGAGCAGCATGCTCTTCCTTCTCTGCAACTTTTTTTTCCGTCTTTTCACTTCCCGCATCTCGGTTAGCGCCCCCCGAAGGAGTATTTTGTACTTTCCCCGCCACATTACCTTTCGGTAATTGAAACAATAGGGTAGTTATCCCTAGGCCTACCAGAAGAATGATCAAAAGGTTTTTTTTCATTATTCTAGACCCTTTTCAGCCCTAAAGCCTATTTAGTGGGGTCAGTACTCGTTTTTACTTGCTCTACAAACACTTTCGCTGGCTTAAAGCTAGGCACATAATGTGCATCGATCGTAATCGCCGTATTCTTAGAAATATTACGAGCGATCTTCTGCGCGCGTTTCTTGTTGATAAAGCTACCAAAACCACGAACATAAATATTCTCTTGGTTTGCTAGGTTGTTTTTAACTACTTCGAAAAATGACTCTAACGTTTCCGATACATCTTTCTTATCAATCCCTGTTTTGCTGGCAATCTCAGCAATTACATCTGCCTTAGTCACGTTTGTTAATTTATTAGATGATGATTCTTAGGTAATTACAATTTTCCTTCCGTAAAAGGGACACAAAAGTAACGTTTTTCTCTCAATTCTCTAAAAAATCTTTCAAAATCAGGCTGATTTTTTTTGTAAATTTGAATTCATCCATGCAAAAAAGCTCCATTCATCCTTTTTCGGCCACTATTATGGCTTGGTATGCGGAACACCAACGCGAGTTACCTTGGCGACAAACCAAGGATCCATACGCGATTTGGCTCTCCGAAATCATTTTGCAACAAACCCGGGTGGCCCAGGGATTACCTTATTATGAGCGATTACTCGCCGCATTTCCTTCTGTTCGGGATCTTGCGGAGGCGCCAGAGGCCACGCTACTTCGCTTGTGGCAAGGTTTAGGGTATTATTCACGTGCAAGAAACTTACAGAAGGCCGCTCAAATGGTCATGCGAGATTTTGCGGGATCATTTCCATCGACTTACGATGACATCATTAGATTACCTGGCGTGGGGCCTTACACAGCAGCGGCAATAGCTTCTTTTGCTTTTAGTGAGGCCAAAGCCGTAGTAGACGGTAATGTTTTTCGGGTATTGTCTCGCGTGTTTTCTGTTGAAACGGATATTGCGTCTTCCGCAGCGCGTGGTGTTTTTACTTCTTTAGCGCAATCACTGATTCCAACGCAGGATCCTGCGGGATTTAATCAGGCGATCATGGAGTTTGGGGCATTGCAATGCACGCCTTCCCCGGATTGTTCCATTTGTCCTTTGCTTGTTTCCTGCGAAGCTTTTAGCGCGCATCGGGTGACCGAATTTCCGATTAAATCTAAGAAGACGAAGGTCAAAGAGATCGAAATGAATTACCTGGTCATCGAGCAAAATGGACAGCTTTTAGTGCGTGAACGTGTCGAAAAGGGCATTTGGAAGGGATTGTGGGAGTTCTATCTACTCGAAGATCAGGCAGACTGGCTTCCTTTTTCGCGACAGGCATTGAAGTCCCCGCCGGTGCATCTTTTAAGTCACCGCAAAATCCATTGCGACGCTTGGCATGTTCAAGTTCCTGATAATTTTGCCTTAGCAATTCCCGAAGGATATCGCTGGATGAGCCCCTCAGCGTTCGAGAGCAAAGGAAAGCCTGTTTTGATTTTGAACCTAATAACTGATAATTTAGATTGTCCTATTTTACAAGACATTTCGCCCACGTACCTTTAGGCAATGCAAGGAGCCTTGCTGAGCTAACCATTTAAAAAACAAATCATTATGGCTGGAGTAAACAAAGTTATTTTACTAGGAAATTTAGGTGCTGACCCCGAAGTTCGCGCACTACCTAGCGGAGTGAAAGTGGCGAATATTAACATCGCTA
>CANLVU010000086.1 GCA_947494535.1 Cytophagaceae bacterium | reverse complement strand
GATGATGATGTAGACATTTTAGAGTTATTGGAATACAATTTACTAAAAGAAAACTTTCTTTTAGCAAAAGCGACGAATGGAAAAGAGGCAATTGCAGTTGCTAAATCCTTTCAGCCTCATTTAATCATCATGGATGTGATGATGCCAGAGATGGATGGCATCGAGGCAGCCCGCCAAATCAAATCAAATCCCGAATTCAAAAATACCCTCATTCTGTTCCTAACGGCACGTGGTGAAGAGTATACCGAAATAGCCGCCTTTGAGAGTGGGGCCACAGATTATGTGGTGAAACCCATCAAATTGCGTGCCTTAATCAGCCGAATCAACGCCTTATTAACGCGTGAAGTGGCGGTTCCTGAATCAAAAAACGACGTTATTTCTATTGGCGATTTAGTCATCGACCGCGTGCAATATGCCGCGACATTCCAGGGTCGTGGCTTAATTTTACCTAAAAAGGAATTTGAATTACTTTCTTTCTTAGCGAAAAACCCGAACAAGGTATTTAACCGAGATGAGTTATTGGAGAAGGTTTGGGGATCGGATGTTTTCGTAGTAGAACGCACCGTGGATGTGCATATTCGCAAATTGCGCGAGAAAATTCCAGAATATTATATCAAAACATTGAAGGGAGTAGGCTATTTATTTTCAATCGAGAAAGCCTAATTGCCCATTTTTAGGTAAATTGCATCCCGAATGATGCGCCTAATTTCAATCCTTATTTTTTGTCTTTTTTCTACCTGTGTGCTAGCACAGGGACCTAAACGCGAGTTAAGAGGGGTTTGGGTGGCGACCGTCCAAAACATCGATTGGCCTAGTCCACGCAATTACGACGGGGCAAAGCAAAAATTCGAATTTATCGACCTAGTGAACTCCCATCAGAAAACGGGAATCAACGCACTTTTTGTGCAAATCAGAACAGCTTCCGATGCGCTCTACGCGAAAAGTGCGGAACCCTGGACGACTTACCTATCTGGAAAACAAGGGCAGGCGCCTAGTCCTTATTACGATCCTTTGGAGTTTATGATTGATCAGACCCATGCCAGAGGGATGGAATTTCATGCGTGGTTAAACTTGAATCGTGCTTCGATGTCATCGCGGTCGCTATTAAGTTCGGAACACGTGGCTAGAAAGCACCCAGAATGGCTGCTTTCTTATGGTGGACAACTATTATTTGATTTTGGGATTCCAGCCGCGCGTCATTATATCGCGGGATTAGTGCGGAACATCATCTTGAATTACGATGTGGATGGAATTCACTTTGATGATTATTTCTATCCGTATCCAGATCCGAAATCAAAATTGAATGATGAAGATACGTACTTGCAGTACCGGCATGCAGGTGAGTCTAAGGCAGACTGGAGAAGACGAAATACGAGTGCCTTGATTCAGGAAATATCCGAGACGATTCGCAAAACGAATCCGAAAATCAAGTTTGGAATTAGCCCCTTTGGGATTTGGCGACATAAAACCTCTGATCCGGTGAATGGATCGCCTACTACGCGTGGGTTGCAATCCTATGATGATTTATATGCAGATACAGATCATTGGCTGAAGCAGGGATGGCTAGATTATATCGCGCCTCAACTGTATTGGGATACGGCACATCGGGTGGCACCATTTAAACCATTAGCGGATTGGTGGAATGCACATTCGTATGGGAAACCGGTCTATTTTGGAATGGCTTCGTATCATTTAGGGGATGTGTGGTCAAACAAGGAGATGAAAAAGCAGGTAGAGATTAGTAGAAGCATGTCTCAAGGCGAAGGATTGATTTTTTACAGCTCGACTTCTTTGACAAAAAACAAGAAGGCATTTCGAGATACCCTTCGCTCGAATTATTTTGCCCATCCCGCTTTATTACCGACCACTCCGTGGCTCGATAGCATTGCCCCTCACGCGCCCACACAAATATTCTTAGCCACTAATAAACTGAAATGGCAAGCAGGAGAGGAATCCGATGATGGGGATCCTGTTTCCTATTATGTAGTCTACCGAATCCCGAAGCAAGACAAAAAATACCTGGAGGACCCGCGCAATATCGTGTACAAAGGGAAGGCAAATGAATTAATTTTGGAACAAGATGACCTTAAACCGGGTTATGGATTTACGGTGACCGCCTTTGATCGTCTGCACAATGAAAGCAGACCGAGTGCGATAGCCTGGATTAAACCCGTTAGCAGCGATTAATATGCATTTAAAAATTAAAGAAATTACGGACGAGACGATCGACACGAAGACGATCCATTTTTGGCAACCCATTCATGATGCTTTGCATTATCTATCGGGTCAGTTTTTAACTGTCATCCCCGAGATTGAGGGCAAAAAAGTCCGCAGAAGTTATAGCTTATCGTCTTCTTCGAAGACCGATATGTCCCCAGCGATCACCGTAAAACGGATTGAAGGCGGCTTAGTATCTAACTTTCTGTGCGATACCTTGAAAGAGGGTGATAGCCTGGAGGTATTAGAGCCGATGGGGAATTTCTCCGTGGAACCAGATTCCGCTGCTGCCAAAAACTACGTGTTCGTGGGGGCTGGATCAGGCATCACGCCTCTTTTGTCCATGATCAAAACGATCCTTCACGGTGAACCTTTGTCTAAAATTCACCTGATCTATGGTTCACGTCATGAGGACCAAATCATCTTCAAAAAGGTGTTAGACTCGTTGGAATCTTTGCATTCAAATCGTTTCAAAGTATTACATGTCATCTCTCAACCGGCGGCGAATTGGCCAGGTTTGAAAGGTAGAATTAACCAAGCTTCGATTGTCTATTATTTGAAGCAGGAATTAGGTCTTGACATCGCGTCTGCGCATTATTATTTGTGCGGGCCGCAAGGAATGATGACGGAGGTGCAATCGTCTTTAGCGATGTTTGATGTGCCGGCGGGTCAGATTCACCAGGAGTCCTTCGGTGTGATGGCAAGTGAAGAGATGGAGCAAGCGGAAGAAGATGGCTCGTTGCAAACGCAGGAAGTGACCTTGATTTACGAAGGGAAAGAACATAAAATTACCGTTCAACCGAGCGAAACCATTCTAGAGGCGGCTTTAGAGGCCGACTTAGACATCCCCTATTCTTGCCAAGCGGGCATGTGTACGGCTTGTATGGGTTTATGCCAAAGCGGGAAAGTGGGAATGGACGAGGAAGACGGCTTAACCCCAGGCGAAATCGCGAAGGGCTATATTTTAACTTGCGTGGCGCATCCTTTAAGCGCTGGGGTAGTGATTGACTTAGATTAATATGAGAAATAGAACATTTTTGCCGGCAGATTTTCAACTGAGTACCTGGGAATCGGTGTTGCCTTATTTTGAGCAATTGAGTGCGACGCAGATAACTAGCATTGCTGATTTACGCGCTTTTTGTACGAACCGCTCCGAATTAGAATCCTATCTATCGGAAAACTTCGCCTGGCGCTACATCAAAATGTCTTGCGATAACCAAAACGAGACGTTGCAAACGAGCTACGCGCAATTCGTCAACGAAATCATGCCCAACGCCTCTGTTTTCGACGATGCATGGAATAAAAAAGTAGTCGAAAGTCCCTACGTGAACGAACTAACGGAAACGGGATTCCCAGTAATGTTGCGCGGAATGAAGAAGGCTATCGAAATTTTTCGCGAAGAAAATATTCCCTTGTTCACTGAATTACAGAATTTAGAAACCAATTATGGCGCCTTAACAGGTGCTTTAATGGTAACCATAAAAGGCGAAGAAAAAACCTTGCAACAAGCGGGGGCACTGTTGGAATCCACGGATCGTGCCGAGCGCGAAGAAGTATACCAAACGATGGTTCAAAAGCGTTTGACGATCAAAAATGAGTTAAACGATTTGTACACATCGTTGATCGAGAAGCGTCATCAAGTGGCTTTGAATTCGGGGTTTGAGAACTACCGTGATTTTGCTTTCGCGAGCCTGGGTCGTTTTGATTACGGTCCGGCGGAGTGTTTTGAATTCCACGAGGCGGTAGCTGAAACGGTCGTTCCTTTGTTAAATGAGGCAGCGGCAAAGCGCAAAGAAGAGATGGGTTTGGATGCCTTGAAGCCTTTTGATAAGTCGGTGGATCAACTGGGTCGTGGACCTTTAAAACCATTTGAGACGGGTGAAGAATTATTGACTAAAACGATCGGCGTTTTCGACGAGATGGATCCATTCCTCGGCAATTGCTTGAAGGAAATGGTGACGCTTGATCGCTTCGATTTAGACTCGCGCAAGGGCAAGAATCCGGGCGGTTATAATTATCCTTTGGAGGAGACGGGCTATCCGTTCATCTTTATGAACGCGGCGGGAACGGTGCGGGATGTGGTTACTTTGTTACACGAAGGTGGGCACGCGGTGCACAGTATTTTGACCAAAGACCTAGCCTTAAATTCCTTCCGTAATTTCCCATCTGAAGTGGCTGAGCTGGCTTCGATGAGCATGGAATTGATGACGATGGACCTGTGGGGTCATTATTTCACGAATCCAGAAGAGGCAAAACGTGCCAAAATCAAGCACCTAGAAGACATCCTAGAAACACTTCCCTGGGTAGCGACGATCGATGCATTCCAACATTGGGTATACGAGAATCCTACTCACACGGTGGCGCAACGCGAAGAGAAGTGGAACGAGATCGTTTCGAAATTCTCGGATACGGTAACAGATTGGACGGGATTAGCGGAGGTGCGGTCGAATATTTGGCAAAAACAATTACACCTGTTCGAAGTACCTTTCTACTATATTGAGTATGCGATTGCGCAATTAGGGGCGCTGGCGGTTTGGCGTAATTATTGCCAAAACCCGAAGAAAGCCCTCGAGCAATACATCGCTGCGCTTTCACTGGGATATACGCAACCGATGAAAACGATTTATGCGACAGCTGGAATAGAATTCAATTTCAGCAAGCCCTACATACAGGAATTGATGAATTTTTTAGCCGATCAACTTAAAAAAATTGAGGAAAGTTAGGCGAACGATGACCTATTCCTTATTTTTGCATTGAATTATTACACAGCCTTATGAAATTATCAAATTTACTTTCTTTAGTAGCCATTTTAGCGGTAGCGACTTCATGTGATTACCAAAAAAACAACACAATCAAACAAAAAGATCTTCACAAAGGTGATGAGTATGTGTACGGCGTTCACCCGGACAGCGCAGCGGCTCAATCGAAATTGAAATACGATGCGAAGCCAGAACTTGAGGTGAAAGCGAATGCCATCCGTGAGAAATTATTCAAAGGAAAAGCCATCAATCAAGGAAACTAATTCCTAGTAATCATAGATTTTTAAGAAGCCGGTTTATCCGGCTTTTTTTATGTCCTTATTCCGCAGGCTAATGCACCAGCATATCCCGCAAGAACGTCAATTGATAAATCCCAGCCACATAAATCAAGGCCCAGATCAGGGAGGAAATTCCCATTAAGAATAGAATTCGAGGAGTGGGCACCTTAAAGGATAAGGACAATAAACTGCCTCCAATCGGTGTGAAAATCAAGGGTGTTAATGCGGCAATTCCCTTCATTCCGAATCGTTGCCAGATATCAACGGCATATCGAATACGTTTAGAAAAAATCTTTGGTTTGGTAGTTCGGTATTTGGCGATCAAGCCCAAAATGGCTTTCCCCAAGGTAACAATGATCGTTACCGTAACCATAGCCCCTAACCAAGTAAATAGCACGGTCTCGTACCAGGTCAAGCCAAGGCTAAATCCCGTGATGGGCCCCGCAATAAACTTTAATCCCGTGGCGATCATTACACCAGAATAGGCTGCCCAAGACATTATTTCGCAGTTTGATAGATGGATTTACCTTCGTCTAAGAAGCTAACAAAGTGAGAAACATTCGCATCGAAAGCCACCGGTTGAACCATTGGCTTCTGATCATTACGAGGGTCTAATAAGACATAATGTGGTTGCGCGTTCGAGTTGAAGCGGGAAATTTGGAAGTCGAGGTTTTGGTCCCCTAAGGTCTTCTTCTCCTGCCCGTCCACTTTAGATGTATACCATTTCGAAGCAGGCAATTCTGTCTTGTCATCGCAATACAAAGCCACTACCACATAATCGTTTTTTAGTCGCTGTAAAACGGAAGGATCCGACCAAACGTATTCCTCCATCTTGCGGCAATTCACACAACCGTGACCCGTAAAGTCGATAAACAAAGGTTTGTTTGCCTTCAAAGCAGCTGCTTTGGCTTGCTCGAAATCGAAATACCCAGTTAAGCCCAAAGGCAACTTTAAGAAATCGCTATACAAGGCGTCACTATTTTGCACGGTAGACTCTGCTGCTTGAGATCCTTTGAAATCCTGCGAATTCATCGGTGGCAACCAGCCCGAAAGTCCTTTCAACGGTGCTCCAAACATCCCTGGAACTAGGTAAATAACAAAAGCTAAAACGGCCGTCGCAAACAAAGTACGAGGAACCGACAGATTCTTCGCAGGTCCATCATGTGGCAAGGAAATCTTGCCAAATAAATACAAGGTTAGTGCCGTGAAAATCGCGATCCAAATCGCTAAGAAAATCTCGCGATCCAACAGATGCCAGTGATAAACCTGATCCGCCACGCTTAAGAATTTAAACGCAAGCGCAATTTCCAAGAAGCCAAGAACGACTTTCACCTCATTCATCCAATTGCCGGACTTAGGTAGTTTTTGCATGAAGCCAGGGAAAATCGCGAACATCGTAAACGGAATAGCAAAGGCTAAAGAGAAGCCTAACATCCCAATAATCGGTTTCAAGAAAGCACCTTGGGAGGCCGCAATCAAGATCGATCCCGCAAGAGGACCCGTACAAGAAAAAGATACCAACACTAACGTGAAGGCCAT
>CANLVU010000085.1 GCA_947494535.1 Cytophagaceae bacterium | reverse complement strand
TCAGCTGTTAATTGTGGCTGAATATCTGCAACCCCTTTGTCAAGTACGAAAAGGATCTTTTTGCGAAAGCTAGGGTTGCCAAAGTTTTGGACAAAATTAGCAAAAACGCGATTTTCTGGATCGAATAAACGTTCCGTGAAGAATACCTCGTAGGAATAGGGTACCTGAAAATGTTGTTTTAAAGATTGCATAGGTTTACGTAACGGCGAATTTTTTAGCTAAACCCAAAGATACGGGTAATAAGGCTAAAACAAAGAGGGCGACCATCCATTGTCCACTCGAGGCGACCCAAGCTGCATTCATCAATATAAGCGTCAAAACCCCTGTTTTTACTGTTAATCCAATGTTTTTACCCATTGGATTCTTAATCGCTACCCCTAGTTTTCTGAAAATCAGGATAAAGTGGGCCAATACAAATACCAAGGCAAATTCCACTTTCTCAGCAAAAAATAACTGTGAAGCGTGTACCATCAGAAACAAAAAGCCAGCAAAATACAGCGTAATCGCCTTGCCTCCGTGTACTTCTCCTCGGCTCACTAGTGTAATCGCAGCAATGTAAATCAACGGGATCCCAATAACTGGGAAGTGCTCTAAAACACCTAATTCATATACGCTCATCCCTAAAAGTAAATTGAATGCTCTACACAAACCCATATTGATGGGACCAAAAATCCGCATGTGTTTCCCTTTCCAATCATAGAATAGTGCTAACGAGGTAATAAAAATGGCCACAAATCCACTCAATCTACTTTGCCAAAAGGCCATAAATATGCCCAGCGCTAATAACAATATGCCGCCAATAATCGCTTCGGAGCGTTGTATTCGACCACTCGGCAACGCTCTTTCAGGCCTTTCAACTCGATCTAGTTCGTGATCAAAGACATCATTAAACACCACGCCTCCTGCATACAAACACATACTGGAGATTCCAAGGAATAAGGCAGGGTAGAACTGGTAGTCTAATTGACCAAAAGTGAATCCCACAATCGCTAGACCTGCCATTATATCGGACAGTGCTGTAACCACATTCGCGGGTCGGGTAAGTTCAGCAAAAGCTCTTAATTTGCTCATTAGCGGATGAAGATCGAGTTTTTGTCTACGCGGGGAGCTTGTCCACCACGTAATACCGTATTGCCATTAAACTTTAAAGATTGATCGATTTCTAATCCATGCATAAAATCTTTCTCGTTGATTTGTCCACTTTGGGCGAAAGAATCGAGGGCATTTTGATAAGTTACTTTTTGGATATCGGCATCTGAAATCCCCTTAATTTTCATCAGGGCTGCTGTTTTAGGAATCGCCAAAGGATCAGAAATTCCCCAATCCGCTGCCGAATTCACCATGATACGTTCCGATCCATATTGCTTGACAATCTCCACCATTCGCTCATTGCCCATCTTCGTAAACGGATAAATAGTAAAGGCGGCATAGAATCCTTGGTCTAAAACGGACTTCACTGTTTCCTCATTATTGTGGTCTATCACGACCATATGAGGCGCTAAACCGTGCTCTAAAGCGATAGCCATACTGCGTTCCGTTCCTTTTTTCTTGTCTCGATGTGGCGTGTGTACTTGCACGGGTAAGCCCATCTCTTTAGCGAGCTCTAATTGAGCTCTGTAGTATTTTTCCTCTGCGGCTGTTTGGTCATCAAAACCAATTTCACCCACCCCCACAACGCCTTCTTTCTGTAAAAACAAAGGCAATATCTCCATTACCTCTTCTGCCAGTGCTTCGTTATTCGCCTCTCTGGAGTTTAATCCAATCGTGCAATAATGCTTTATTCCAAACTGAGACGATCTAAAACGCTCCCAGCCTACCAAACTCGCAAAATAATCCTTAAACGAAGCTAATCCCGTTCGCGGTTGTCCCAGCCAAAAAGCCGGTTCAATGATGGCCACCACTCCCGCATCCGCTAGTGCCTGGTAATCATCCGTGGTACGGGAAGTCATGTGCACATGGGGATCAAAAAATTTCATCCCTTGTGTATAGGCTGCAAAACCACCGTCTACTTCTTGGGCAGTTTGTTTTTCCTCGGTCGATCCTTCAAAATGGGAGGGGTTCAATTTCTGTTCGTTCGGGTTCTGGCACATATTAATAGGCTGTTTCTTCTTTTTCTAAGACCTTCCAGGCTTCTAGAGGGCTATTGTTTAGGACTAATTCAGCTGCTTTCCGATCGTTCGGATCTGCGCTTTCAACTAGTCTTTTTAAATCTTGTTCTTTCGTCTCTGTCTGGAAGTTTCGGATTAATCGCCAAACTTGTGACGGTACTCGTCTTCCTGCCGCCCATCGTTCGTGTGCAAAATCAGCCAGGGTATTTGCCAAAGCTTGATTCGCACGTTCATCCAATCCTTCGATTAAATGAATGGGCTTGTCATTGAAAATGCATTTTAAGACTAATTGGTTCCAGGCTAATTCGCTGAAATAGTGGAGAGGATAGGGATTGCCAAAAGCAATCGCATCAAATACCGGTCCCATATTCGATCTGACTGCGTCAGTGGCTCGGTTTAGCCAGATTTCAGGTGTTTTTAAAACAGGCAAAGCTCGGTAAAGAGCCACTAATTCGTTCATTTCTGCCGTATCGAATAAGGTATCGATGCGGGCTTTTCCGTCTTCTTTTTCTGCTAAGTGTATGAGTAGGTACACGCGAACGAGTTGATCAAGTGTACTATTTTGCCAATTCCAACTTGGGATAATGCCTACACGTGTTTTAGCTACCTGACGGGGAACCATCACAAAGGCTAAAGACAAACCTTTCGAATCAGCTTTCAATTTATCCTCCACCCAAATCAGTTCAGCTGGACTGGCCAATGACTGAATGGATTGATATAGAAGTTCGGCGGTATTCAATTTCGAAATAGGTTTAAATCATCACTATGAACGAATTTACTAAAAAAATGTGAATTCGCTCCTGATTTTTGGCAGGATATTCAATAGGTTTAGCCCCTAAATTCCCCTAATTTTGCTTTATGGAAGAAAGACCGATAACCGACTGGCTGCCCCTCACGAAAAAAGAGGTTGAAAAACGTGGCTGGGACGAACTAGACGTAATTTTAATCTCTGGTGATGCCTATGTGGATCACCCGGCATTTGGTACGGCTGTCATCGGTCGCATCATGGAAAGCGAAGGTTTGAAAGTGGGTATCGTAGCTCAGCCAAACTGGAAAGACGATTTACGTGATTTCAAAAAACTAGGTAAGCCCAAATATTTCTTTGGCGTAACCGCAGGCTGTATGGATTCCATGGTGAATCACTACACCGCAAACAAGCGTCTACGTTCCAATGATTCCTATACTCCAGGTGGAGAAGCCGGTTTTAGACCCGATTATGCTACCACCTTTTACACCAAGATTTTAAAAGAAATTTATCCTGATGTTCCCGTTTTAATCGGAGGCATCGAGGCGTCCTTGCGTCGTGTTACCCACTATGATTATTGGGAAGACAAATTATTCCCTTCTATTTTAGTTGATTCTGGCGCTGATATGCTAGTTTATGGTATGGGGGAGCAGCCTTTGCGAGAAATAATGCGTGGGGTGAAAGAAGGTAAGAAATTAGGGGATTTGACCCATATCAATCAAGTGGCTTTCTTGCAGAAATCAGCACCCGCTTGCGATTGGGAGACGGTCGAATTAGCGAGTCATGAGGTTTGTTTAGAAGACAAGATCAAGTACGCATCCAACTTCAAAATTGTAGAAGTTGAATCCAATAAGTGGCAAGCCAATCGAATCACTCAAAAAGTAGGGGAGGACGTTTTAGTCATTAATCCTCCATTTAAAACAATGGATGAGGTGGAAATGGATAAATCGTTTGATTTGCCCTATACGCGTTTGCCACACCCGAAATATAGAAAGCGTGGTCCTATTCCCGCTTTCGAAATGATTAAATTCTCGGTGAATATGCACCGCGGTTGTTTTGGAGGATGTAGTTTCTGCACGATTTCAGCTCACCAAGGTAAGTTTATTGCTTCCCGTAGCGAGAAATCAATTATGAAAGAGGTGGAGCAAATTACCAAAGCACCTGATTTCAAAGGCTATATTTCTGATTTAGGTGGCCCATCTGCCAATATGTATAAAATGAAGGGAAAGGACGAGGAGATTTGTGCACGTTGCGTAAGTCCTTCTTGTATTCACCCGGTTATTTGTAATAACCTGGATACTTCTCATAAGCCGTTGACGGATATTTACCGTAAAGTAGATAAGCATCCGGGTATTAAAAAGGCTTTTGTGGGATCTGGAGTTCGCTATGATCTTTTAGTGGATGATTTTAATAAGAATAACCAAGATGGGAATCACGACGAATATATGGAGCAATTGATTACGCGCCACGTTTCGGGTCGTTTGAAAGTAGCCCCGGAGCATACCTCTGACGCCACTTTGCGTGTTATGCGTAAGCCCTCTTTCAAATATTTCCATGCATTCAAGAAAAAATATGATGAGATTTCTGCCAAATTTGGCCTAAAACAACCTCTCATCCCGTATTTCATTTCCTCTCACCCTGGTTGTGAAGAAGAAGATATGGCAAATCTTGCCGCAGAGACAAAAGACTTAGGTTTCCACTTAGAGCAGGTGCAGGATTTTACGCCTACTCCTATGACTGTGGCGGAAGTTATCTATTATTCTGGTGTACACCCGTACACCTTGCAGCCGGTAAAAACGGCAAAAACAAGGGAGGAGAAACAGAATCAAAATAAATATTTCTTCTGGTATAAAGCTGAATACAAGGACTGGATTCGAAATCGCTTAACTCAATTGAAGCGTCCAGATTTAGCTCAACGATTATTAGGGTTTAGAAACAATAAAAATACGTGGGAAAAGTAATTTCGGGACGTAATAATTAACCAAAAAACAACAAAAATAATGGATGAGGAAGATGTATTAATCGTTCGCGATAGTAATGGAGCTATATTAAAAGATGGCGATTCTGTTACCGTGATTAAAGATTTAAAGGTACGTGGATCATCCAGCGTAATCAAGCGCGGAACCATGGTAAGAGGCATTCGCTTAACGGATGACGCAGCCGAAATTGAAGGAAAAGTGGAGAAATCGATGATGGTTTTGCGTACGGAGTTTTTGAAGAAAGCATAAAAAATGGTGAGTGGTAAATGGTAGATGGTAAATATTTTTCATCCACCATTTACCGCTTACCATTTACCATTATTTACTCTTCCTCCACCTCCGGCTCCTCATCTTGAACGAGCCCTTGATTCAGCTTTTTCGTAGATTTAATACCTAGTTTGTGTAGGTTTTGAGCTCTATTTATTAAGTTTCCTTTACCTGAGCTTAATTTATTTAGCGCATCATTATGGGAATCCTCCGCTTTTTTGATGTGTTTGCCGACATCTTCCATGTCTTTTGTAAACCCAACAAATTTGTCATATAAATCACCAGCCTGACGCGCAATTTCAATCGCATTTCTCGTTTGATACTCTGTTTTCCAAACCGATGCAATCGTCCTTAGTGTTGCCAAAAGGGTAGAAGGGGAGACTAACACTATTTTTCGATCCCATGCATAGTTAAACAAGCTGGTGTCTTGACTAATGGTCGCCACGAATCCAGATTCAATGGGGATAAATAACAAGGTAAAATCTGGACTGGTTAAATCTAATGCGGTGTGGTAATCCTTAGAAGAAAGCTCCTTAATATGCGTTTTAAGTGATTCAATGTGCGCTTTTAATGCTAAATCCTTTTCAACTGTACCCTCTTCCGCACTCGTGTAGCGCTCATATGCAACCAGCGAAACCTTGCTATCTATAATGAGATTTTTCTTATCAGGTAAGAAGATAACTGCATCTGGCTTAATGGTATCCTGGTCTTGATTTTTAGTCACAAATTGGGTCTGGTATTCCATTCCATTCTTTAGGCCAGAGCTTTCTAATACTCTTTCCAAAATCATCTCTCCCCAGTTCCCTTGTGATTTATTGGATCCCTTTAAGGCATTTGTTAAATCCTCTGTTTTCTGAGTTACCGTTTGATTCAAACTCGTTAGGTTTTTTATCTGCTCCATGAGCACCGTACTTTGTTCTAGGCTGTTTTTTTGGCCTAAGTTTACCTTCTCCTCAAATTCCTTTAATTTCTCCTTCAATGGGTTTAAAACATCATTTAATTTTACCTGCTGTTGATCACTCAGCATTTTTCCTTGCCTCAAAACGGATTCATTGCTGATTTCTACAAGCATTTTACGTAGTTTTTCCTCGTCCGATTTCTGATTTTCAACTGTCATCTTTAAGGTCTCATTCTGACCCTCAACTTGCGATAATTTTCCAAAAAGTGTTCTATTTTCAGCCTCCAATACGGCCTGTTTTGCTTGATCCTGGCTTGACTGCGCTAATTGACTCTGTAATAGAGCTAATTTTCCTTGAAATAGGAGATAGGTAGCACCTGCTCCGGCTACTAGGGCTAGAATGATGTAGAGAATTGTCATGCTGTAAATGTAAAGCATAAAGCATAAAGCACAAAGAATAAAACAGATAATAGATAAGAGAGTAGAGAGAATAGATGATGGAAGTCGCTAGTCACTAGTCGATAGTCGCTAGTCCGGAGTCACTAGTCGATAGTCGCTAGTCAAAGAGCAAAGTGCAAAGAGCAAATTTCAAAGAGCAGAGAGCAGAGACCAATGTTCAAAGAGTGCGCGGGGCGATATTTCCTTGAGTGGATAAAAAACGAGGCGGCAGCCTCTTTTTTATGCCGTCTCTCTACTCTTTGCTCTATACTCTCTAATCTCTACTCTATTTCTTTCGACTAGCGACTATTAGGCATAAAAAAAGACCTACACTTTAGGTGCAGGTCTTCTATAATAACTTGGAGCTTACTTACTTTCCCGGGTTTG
>CANLVU010000084.1 GCA_947494535.1 Cytophagaceae bacterium | reverse complement strand
TTACTGTTAGCCTTGAAAAAAAATAGGCTGATTACACCAACAACATAACACATGGAAAGATTTACTGGATTGCTCGGTATCGTATTGATTTTGGGCGTGGCATTTTTGATGTCCAATAACCGAAAAGCGATTAATTACCGGACGGTAGGTGTAGGTCTTTTATTACAGGTTTTATTAGCTGTTTTTATTTTAAAGACGGAGGTAGGCCAAAACCTATTTCAGTGGTTAGGAGATGCCATCAATACGCTCCTAGGGCAAGCGGATAAAGGGGCTCAATTTGTGTTCGGCTCCTTAGTGAATCGCGACTTGATGATTAAAGCATTTGGTCCAGGTAATGATTATATCTTCTTCTTTAAAGTAGTTCCTACCATCATTTTTGTGGCCGTTCTTGTGAATATGTTTTATCATTTAGGCATATTACAACGTGTCGTTTCCTTCGTGGGCAAAGGTGTTCACAGGTTAATGGGTGTGAGTGGGGCAGAAGCGCTTTCGAATGTGGCATCCACATTTGTAGGTCAGGTAGAGGCCCAAATCATGATCAAACCTTATTTGAAAAACATGACGAACTCGGAGTTAATGGCTTCGATGACGGGTTCATTTGCTTGTATTGCGGGTGGTGTGATGGCGGTTTATATTTCGCTAGGAGTTCCTGCAGCCTATTTATTAGCGGCTAGTTTAATGGCCGCTCCAGGGGCTTTGGTTATTTCCAAAATCATGTTCCCTGAAACCGAGAAGTCGGAAACGCAAGGCGAAGTGAAATTAGAATTGTCTAAAACACATGCTAATTTAGTAGATGCGATTGCAGCAGGTGCTAGCGAAGGTTTGAAAGTGGGCTTGAATGTCATTGCGATGTTAATCGGATTTATTGCTTTGATCGCTTTAGTGGATTTAGGTTTAGGACACTTGGGGGCATTGATTAGCTATCCGGAGTTATCGATGAACACGATTTTGGGAAAAGTATTCTCTTTATTTGCTTTCGCGATGGGAGTTCCCGCTCAAGATGTGGAAGTCGCAGGTGCTTTAATGGGAAAAAAGATGGTGGTAAATGAGTTTGTCGCTTATTTAGATATGGTAAAGTTGAAAGAAACCTTAGATCCTAAGACGATCGCCATTACGAGTTTTGCCCTATGTGGTTTTGCGAATTTTTCATCGGTAGCTATCCAAATTGGAGGCATCGGAGAATTAGCTCCATCTCGTCGTTCCGATTTAGCGAAATTAGGCTTTAAGGCCTTGATTGCAGGAACTTTAGCCTCTTATTTATCCGCAACTCTAGCCGGTTTATTATTGTAATATGCGCATTGATCCCGAAACCGTCGAGCGAATTAAGCAAACGGCTGCGGTAGCAGACGTGATTGGGGATTATGTGACGATTAAGAAGAAAGGTGCGAATTATTGGGCTTGCTGTCCATTTCATGGAGAGAAAACTCCTTCCTTTTCTATCTCCCCAGCGAAGGGAATCTACAAATGTTTTGGATGTGGTAAAGCAGGCGATTCAGTTCGCTTTGTGATGGATATGGAAGGCCTGGGTTACGGAGAGGCATTACGTCATTTGGCCAAAAAATACGGCATCGACATCCAAGAAGAGGAAATGACCGATGATCAGCTAGTTCGTCAAAACGAACGCGAAAGTCTCCTGATCATCCTCGAATACGCGAAAGAATTTTTCAAAAAACAATTATACGATACTGATGAGGGAAAATCCATCGCTTTGCCTTATTTCAAGGAGCGCGGATTCTCAGATGCAACTTTGCAATCCTTTGATTTAGGTTATAGTCCGGAAGCATGGGATGCCTTCTTGAAGTCAGCCTTAAAACAGGGATTCTCTCAAGAAATCATCGAAAAAGCGGGCTTAGTTACCCAAAAGAATGACGAGGGAAAGGTCTACGATCGTTTCCGTAACCGTGTCATATTCCCGATTCACAATGTTTCTGGGAAGATTATTGCTTTTGGCGCGCGTATTCTTAGAAATGATGCGAAGAATCAGGCCAAATACCTGAACTCACCGGAAACGGAAGTCTACCATAAATCGGCGACGCTCTATGGTATCGCGCAAGCGAAGAATGAAATTCGCACCAAAGATGTTTGTTACCTCGTTGAAGGCTATACCGATGTTATTTCGCTGCATCAAGCGGGAATTAAAAACGTGGTAGCGTCATCAGGAACTTCTTTGACCATCGAACAGATCAAGTTAATCGGTCGCTTTACTCAGCACGTCACGGTTTTATACGATGGTGATTCTGCGGGTATTAAGGCTGCTTTACGCGGGATGGATTTGATTTTAGAAGAAGGCTTGCAAGTGAATTTAGTGGTATTCCCGGAGGGAAATGATCCCGATTCGTTTGTGCGCAAGATCGGTTCCGAGGCATTTGTTGATTATATTAAAAAGGAAGCAAAGGATGTCATCTCGTTCCAGGCGAACCTATTCAAAGAGGAAGCTGGCGACGATCCGTTCAAGAAAGCGGAGATGATTAAGGAAATGGTGCAATCCATTTCGAAAATACCCGATGCGATTCAACGCAGCCTTTTTATCCAGAAGACCGCTTCGATGATGCGGATGGATGAAGATGTGCTATTAGCGGAATTGAATAAGATTCAGTTAAAGAAAATGAAAGGGGCTTCAAATGAGCCTCAACAAATATCTGCACAGCAATATTCGGAAGTACGGGATCTAATCGAGCCGGTTTCAGTAGACCAGCCGGCAGAAGTGGCTAACTTGGCCTATTACCAAGAGTTAGAATGTGTCCGGCTTTTGATTAATTACGGACATTTGGAAATCAATCCAGAAAAGGCCCCAGGATTAACAGTGGTACATTATTTGATTGATGAATTAGAAGGGACGGTTTTCCAAACACCTTTATTTATTCGCATCTTGGATTTGTGTAAACAAGAATTTGCTGCATCTCGGGCACCTAAGCCAGATTTCTTTTTGCATCACCCCGATGAGGAGATTCAATCCTTCTCCATCAATATCTCCTCTGATAAACATTCGCTGTCTTCGGAATGGAAGGATAAGCATGAGATTCGGGTAAACACAGACGAGGAAATGCTGGAAGATTTAGCATATAAGAATGTATTACGTTTGAGGAAGGTGTATAATGACCAGCATTTACAAGAAATCTTAATCAAATTAGATGCTTTAATGGCAGATGCAGCTGAAATGGATGAAGTATTGCTTGAATTCATTCGTTTGAAAGAGATTCAGAAGAATATTTCCCAGGAATTAGGCACTGTTATTGAAAAATAGCCTAATTTTGTCACCGAATGAAAAATTACTTATTTGCATTTCTATGTGTAGGAATATTTACAACTAGTTCTTTAGGACAAGGTTGTGTTGCGGTTCGTCATATGAGCTGCTCTGTAGGAACGGGTGCTAACTCGAATTCCATGATGCATCCTGGCCAATGGCAAATTTCTCTCGGTTTTAGAAATTTACACTCTTATAAACATTATGTTGGTGCAGATTACCAACCTGCTCGAGAAGTAGCAGGTACGAACGTAATCAATGATCAACAAAGTTTTGATCTAGGGGTAACTTATTCGTTAACTGATCGTCTTTCAGTTGCAGTTAATCTTCCTTTAAATTTTAATTACCGTACTTCACTTTATGAGCATTATGGAAATGCGGTGACAGTTAATCCGGCTCAAAAGCGTTTTGGCACTACGGCTAACGGTATTGGTGATGCACGTTTGACGGCATCTTATTGGCTTTTGGATCCTTTAAAACATATGAATGGTAATTTATCAGTAGGCCTTGGTCTTAAATTGCCTACAGGAGACTGGAAAGCAATGGATAAATTTCATAGAAGGTCTAGTGATGGATCTGATTATACGATTGATAAACCAGTAGACCAATCGATTCAATTAGGTGATGGTGGCCTTGGTATTAACCTTGAGATTCAAGGTTATCAGCAATTATTCAAGCGTACATCAATCTATTACAGTGGATTTTACATGTCTAACCCAAGAAATGTAAATGATGCAGCAAACGTTGCACCAGATAAAGTGGTGACTGATGAAATGGTTCGTTACATGTCAGTGGCAGATCAATATGCAGCACGATTGGGTTTAAATTATGCTTTGGCTCCCAAAGCAGGTATTGGTGCAACCATTGGAGCTCGAATTGAAGGAGTTCCTGCTTATGATTTGATAGGTGATTCAGATGGTTTCCGTCGTCCAGGTTATATCTTCTCCATTGAACCAGGCATCAGCTATTCAACAGCGAAGAATACCTTTTTCGTTTCAATGCCTATAGCTACTCAGCGTAACCGAATTAAAAGTGCAAGCGACTGGGTAAATAATAAACACGGAGACGCAGCTTTTGCTGATTATTTTATTTCAGCCACAGTGACTCACCGGTTTTAACTTTTAATTCATAATAATTATCAATAAAATCCGCCTGATTTATATCTTGCGAAGTATAAAAAAAGCCCCTGACACGTCGGGGGCTTTTTACTTATAGTCCTAAAATCTTTTTGTTAAACTCTTCATCTGCTCCAGTTCCAGCGAAATCATCGAAGACCTTTTCGGTTGCTTTAATGATGTGGCTCGCGATGAATGGCGCACCTTCTGTAGCTCCCTGAACAGGATCTTTGATGCAGCATTCCCATTCTAAAACTGCCCATCCGTCGTATCCGTATTGGGTTAATTTAGAGAAGATGCTTTTGAAATCGACTTGTCCGTCGCCTAATGAACGGAAACGGCCTGCGCGGTTAATCCAAGATTGGTATCCACCGTACACACCTTGTTTTCCCGTTGGATTGAATTCGGCGTCTTTTACGTGGAACATCTTGATGCGCTCGTGGTAAAAGTCAATATATTGTTTGTAGTCCAAAGCCTGCAATACAAAGTGCGATGGGTCATACAATAAATTCGCACGTTTGTGGCCTTTTACTTCGTCTAAGAACATTTCGAATGTCACGCCATCGTGTAAATCTTCACCTGGGTGAATCTCGTAGCATAAATCAACGCCACATTCATCGAATGTATTTAAGATGGGTAACCAACGGCGACCTAATTCTTTAAAACCTTGCTCTACTAATCCAGCTGGTCGTTGTGGCCAAGGGTAAACCGTGTGCCACATCAAGGCACCAGAGAAAGTGGCGTGCGCGTTTAGACCTAGGTTTTGAGACGCTTTAGCTGCATACTTTAATTGTTGGATTGCCCACTCGGTGCGTGCCTTTGGATTTCCTTTAACGGAATCTGGTGCGAAGGCATCGAAACCAAGGTCGTAGGCAGGGTTAACTGCCACTAACTGGCCTTGAAGGTGGGTAGATAATTCGGTGATTTGTAAGCCTTTGGCAGCCAACATCCCAACGATTTCATCGCAATACGTCTTCGATTCAGCCGCTTTCTGCAAGTCAATGCAACGGGAATCCCAAGAGGGAATTTGCACCCCTTTGTAACCTAAAGAGGCTACCCAAGTAGTGATGTTGTCTAAGGAATTAAATGGGGCTTCATCGCCCATAAATTGTGCCAAAAATATAGCTGGCCCTTGTATCGTTTTCATCTTTTAATATGGTTTAGATTTTAACCCATTTTTGAGAACGCGTCGAATCTAAAATGCGCTCGCAAATTAATAATTCACGGTATCCGTCTGCAAAAGTAGGGTATTTCGGGTTTTCAGGTTGTTTGCCAGCCTCAACAGCCGCATAAACTTCTTTGAATAATTGCTTGGATGTGTCTGAGAAACCTTCATTATGTCCTCCAGGGAAGGTCATTAATGCGGTTGCTTCTGGGTAGGCCAAAGAAGGATCACGCATCAAAACTTGATTCGCTTGATCACGATTACCGATCCACATTTCATTAGGGGACTCCGAGTTAAACGCAAAAGTCTGTTTTGATCCAGAAATCTCTAATTTCAACTGATTCTTACGACCTGCTGATACTTGAGAAACGGTTACGCAACCGCGGTTTCCATTGTCAAAACGCAATAATACGTTCGCATGGTCTTCTGTGTTGATAGGCACATCCGCATAATCTTCTGGCTGTAACATTTTGCCAGAATAGGTTTCTACCGGCTTCAAAGGCTTCTTGCGTACTTTGTGTACCGTGTTGAAATCAGCCATTACTTCGACTGTTTTCAAACCTGTGATGTATTCAATCACATCTAATAGGTGAGATCCGATATCTGCGATAGCACGTGAATCCCCCGATTTGTCTGGCTCTAAACGCCAGTTATAATCTGTATTGTAGAATAACCAATCTTGTAAATAGCTACCGATGATTGAATAGATTTCTCCTAAATCACCTTTCTCACGCATCGTCTTCATTTGGCGCACTAAAGGATAGTAGCGAAGATTGAAGTGAACTGCATTTACTAGGCCAGTTTTTGCCGCTAATGCGACCAATTCCTCTGCTTCGTGTAGGTCTTTTGCCAAAGGTTTCTCACACACCACATGTTTCCCAGCTAATAATGCCGCTTTCGACTGCGAGTAGTGTAAGAAGTTAGGTGTACAAATATGCACACATTGAATATCATCTTGCTTTAACAAGTCTTCGAAGGTATACCAACGGGCTATGCCTAATTGCTTCGCTTTCGCTTCCGCTAATTCGATGGTCACCTCGCAAAGCGCAGCGACATCAATATTCGGTAAGCGGCGTAATGCCTCGATATGTGCGGGTCCGATAAATCCGGTTCCTACGATTCCAACTTTGATTTTAGTCATGGTTATTTATAGTTCAAATTTTGTCCACTTGTTCTTATTATCTTGGGCTGATCTCACCACATTTTCGATGAAAGCCATTCCCATAATTCCTTCGTCGATTCCCGGGAAATCGTACAAAGGGTCTTGTGCTTTTCCTTCCCATCTCGCTCTAAGCGCAAAGGCGAAATTACGGTAGATATTCGCGAAAGTCTCCACATAGCCTTCTGGGTGTCCTGCTGGTTGTCGAGAATGCGCATTAGC